>JAUIBC010000037.1 GCA_030427555.1 Gammaproteobacteria bacterium
GCCAATAACAAGTTTTACGCTTCAGATCTAATACTGGCAATATTAACATATTATCATCTAGTAAATTACATAAGTCTTCTAAACAAATTTTTTTATATTTAGTTTTAGCAGGAATCGTGATACTTTTGTTCTGAATACATACTTGCTTGACAAACTTATTATGCAAGAATTTAGCATTCTCATGCCATTCAAATTTAAAACAGCTTAAAAAATCAAAAAATGTCAATTCTAATTTTTTGCTATTTTTTACACCAATAATTTTAGACAATTCATTTTGAAAAATTTTAAGATAATTAGCCTCAAGGTTAACTAACATATCAGAATCTTCATCAAAATCAGGAATGATATAAGCTGTTAAGCCTAGTTTATTTGTAATGACTAACTTCCAATTAAAATCTGGTAATTGATTGTTAATGAAAACTAACAACTTAGCTTGCGGCTTTAGAATTAACGCTTTGGTAAAACTGTATTTCATAATGCTCCCCTTATATAACCCATGTTGAGTACAACGAAAAGCTTTAAAAAGTACATCTCCCAAATCTCGCTTTCTAACTACATGAAATCAGTTATCTATAAATAACAAACATTTGTAGCAAAATTTAGTTACGGCAACCATAGTATTTAGTCATGTAACACCCAAACTAAACTCTAAGCACAACAAAAAATAAAATTGCCTGATATTATCATCTTATGAGATAAGATCAGTCCCATTTTATTCAAACAACACACAAAGGTTATCACCTATTCATGATGAATTGCAATATATCTTATAACTTTTTTTTTAAACTTATCTAATAATATTAAATCTAACACAAAAAAATATTTCCTGTTAGGGAATAAATTGGGAAAAATATATTAAAAAGTTTCATAAAGAACTATAAAATACGCACTGGAAATTATTTAGTTAGTCGGCAAGCAACAAGATAATTAACATCTAATGAATCAGTTAATTGCGCTTTACGCGTAAGAGGATTGTAACTCATGCCAGATATATCTATTAACTCAAAAGAATAATCTCGCAACAAAGTACATAATTCGCTAGGTTTTACAAATTTAGAAAAGTCATGAGTTTGGCGAGGTAATAAATTTAACAAGTACTCGGCTGCAATAATTGCTTGTAAATAAGATTTAAAAGTTCTATTTATAGTTGATAAAAAAAAGTAACCACCAGGAGATAACAAGCGCTTTGCATTGGCAACTATAATCTCAGGATTTTGAACATGCTCTAGCATTTCTAAACAAGTAACTATTGCAAAGTCACCTTTGCTAAAATTTTCAACTGAAGAACACTCATAGGTAACCGCAATATTGCTTAACTTAGCATGTTCACGCGCAACATTTATAACACTCATTTCTGGATCAATACCTGTAACAATCCCTCCATTTCTCGCAATTGCCTCAGAAAAAATACCCCCACCACAACCAATATCTAAGATAGGAATCTCCAGGATTGATTGAAATTTTTTTACATAATCTACACGAACTTGATTTATATCATGCAACGTCTTTAACGGCCCCTCTTTATCCCACCAATGCTTTGCAAGATTAGAAAATTTATTTAACTCTGTTGGATCAACACTAGAACTATCAGACATTATTATTTCCCACTCCAAGCAAATCAAAAAGTTTAAAAAAATCTGTTACAATCGGATTAGTAATAAAACTAACATTATATGGATGCTCAGCTATAAGTAAATTAGAAGTACCTATATTTTCAAATTTTTGCGATATTTTACCAAGTAAAATAATATTTACATCCGGGTTATATTGAATTATTTTTTGTAAAACATTATCTATAAACGGTCGCCATTGTTTAGCATGATAAGTAACTCGACCAGGGCTATATATTAGTG
Organism: Gammaproteobacteria bacterium; assembly: GCA_030427555.1. GTDB lineage: Bacteria > Pseudomonadota > Gammaproteobacteria > Legionellales > Legionellaceae > 2-12-FULL-35-11. The sequence continues at coordinate 1,854 of JAUIBC010000037.1, forward strand.
AAGAATTTAATAATAAAAAACCATGCTGTAAAAGACAGTTAAATAACTGGGATATTGTTTGCAAATACTTTGTCTTATCAAGCTTTGCGATAGCTAATTGTGAAAAATCACAAGTTAAATCTCCACGTGCAAATAATAACATTTTTACAAAATTACGTAGCGATGTAGCACGATTTAATTGTTTACTAAACCCTGTTAAACTCCATATTGAATCAATAGCGTTATCCCAAAAAGCATAACCATTAGCCGATTCTGCACGCGGATAAGGAGATTCTCCCAATAAAACATATTTGACATTTGCTAATGATTGTTGAAATGCGGAAAATATTAAATCATACTCAGGCAAATAATCTCTATTCTCACCAAGGTCTTGCAAATATTTCTTATCCACGTCAACAAGAGAACTATTAATAATTGGCAACCACTCTTGGCTAATTTTAGATAAATTATCCATATACAGCATTAAATAACTCCACTGCTAGTTTTGCGGTTTTTCCATCTATATCTCTAATTGGATTATATTCTACTATTTCTAAAGCCATAATATTTTTATTATTAATCTCTGTACGTAAAGCTTGTATTAATTCATCACCATTAATACCATCATCTGCCGGACAACCAACTCCTGGAGCATCAATAGGATCAACACCATCTAAATCTAAGCTTAATCCAACCGCACAAGTATTCCTACTTACATGTTGATATGCCTGACGTAGCACTTCTCTAATCCCAAGTTTCTGCACATCTTCAATGAAGAATATCTTAACTCCTAAGGATTTCAATAACTCGGCTTCCCCAGACTCATAACTACGAATGCCAATCAAACAAACGTTCTCTGGCTTTAAAGACGGCTCATTATCAAATAGCTTAACTAGATAATCGTCACCATGTCCCAATAAATGCGCCAAAGGCATGCCATGAATATTTTTAGTCTCAGAAGTATGTGGCGTATGACAATCCATATGTGCATCGATCCAAATAACCCCTATATCACCCAAAACACGTTTTGCAAAAGCATAACCACTCCAAGTACCAATTGCTGACGAATGATCTCCACCAAAAACACAAAATCTTTGTTGTTGTTTGGTGAGATCTATAACGATCTCCCCAAGGTTCCTAGATAAATTTTTTACAACTGGCATAACGCTAAGACCGCTATCTACCGAAGAAGCTTCAAGCAAAGTAACCCATTCAATACTTGTATTTATTTTGTTAAAAAGATTCTGATGATAATACATATACCATGGGCCAAGTGCGCAATCGATATTATTAGCTGCAGCACCAGATGCATAACCAACGACTTTAACAATCGATGACAAATTCTTCTTCATTTCTCTCTCTTATTAATAAACCATATAAATCTTTACAATCGGCAATTTCATGCGGTACAAAATCTATGTTTCTTCCAACCTTAAACTTCTTTGCCAGATCATAACATAATTTCAAAGTACTAAAATCTTCTAAAGCAAATCCTACACTATCAAATACTGTAATTTCATCCGAACTCACTCGTCCATCTTTAATACCACTAATTATCTCCCAAAGTTCTGCATACACATAACCTGATGAGTTTAAACCAAGATTTTGTATTTCTCCCTCTTGGCTAGTTTGTGGGAAGTATTCTACTACTACTTTTGAGTTTTTTAAAATTTCTGGATCTAATTCGGTCTTACCAGGAGAATCTCCGCCTATGCCACAAATATGCTGACCTGGACTTAACATATCTAATGTTAATACTTTGTGTTTTCCTTTCATAGAAGTAGTTGTAATAATAATATCTACACCTTGAACAGCATCTTTTGCACTACTAGATTTAATTATCTTAAATTTTGAATTAGATAAATTATCAACAAATCTATCCTGGGCTTCTTCACTAATATCATAACATCTAACTTCAGTTATCGGTAATATTGCATCATGAGCCAAGATTTGAAACTCGCTTTGTGCTCCACAACCTATTATAGCAATTTTTTGTGAATCTTTTTTAGCAAGATATTTAGATGACAATGCTGAAACAGCTGCTGTTCTAATTGCTGTTAGAATATTCATAGATGCAAGCATTAATGGGTAACCAGTTGCAACATCTGCCAACATACCAATTGCAATAATATTTAGCTTGCCTTGTAATGGATTTAATGGATGGCCATTTACATACTTAAATGAATACAACTTATCATCACAAATAGGCATCAATTCAATAACACCATCATCAACATACATCGCATTACGATTACATTTTTGAAATAAATGCCAATTTTTAAAATCTTCTGTTAAATTATCCATAAGGCGGAGGTAAAAATTTTCTAACCCGATTTTATGGATTATAGAATTAATATTTTTAGCTTCTAACAATATCATATAACATCCTTAATATTATGAAAAAAAATTGGAAAACATCCTTTGGTAAATGCATATATCGAAGTAATGATGAGTTAAAAATCTTTGATAATTATATATACCGCTGGTTAACCTTCTCGAGTCCATATATTCAAACACTAATATGTAAACTTAAACTACATAAACCAGAATTACAATACATAAAGCCACTAACTCTAGCAGCAAGGAATGAAAAAGGTAAAACATGTTTGCTTGGACTAGGTGGAGGCGGATTAATTCATTATTTAAATAACTTAAATATTGAATTAACGATTATTGAAAATAATGAATTAGTTATCTCAGTAGCACAAAAATATTTTATGCTTGATAAAATACCTAACTTAAATATAAAAAATATTGATGCTAATAAATTTGTTAAAAATCAAAAAGAAAAATACCTAAATTTACTAATAGATATTCATGATGCATACACTTTTCCTAAACAATGCTTAAATTTAGATTTTTTTATATCTTGTAAAAAAATATTACAAGAAAATGGTGTCTTAGCTATAAATATTTGTAATAAGTCAGATTTACAAATAATCTATAACTTTTTATCCTCGCTATTTAATAATAAGGTAATACGTATACCAATAAACGGCTACACAAATACTATTTTATTAGCTAGCGACAAATACTCTATAAATAATATAATAGATACCTTTGCTAATCACCATGAAGTGAAAAAACTTGAATGGGATAGCAAATTTGGATATATAGTTAGAGTATGTTGACAATCAATGGCATTCGGTTAACAAAAATGATTGCTGCTTATTTCGTCTTTGCGAAGCCACTTGTGGCTGAAGCAAACCAGCTACCTTAAAAAGTCTCTAGATTACCGCACCACTCTGATTCGCAAAGACGGTACTTTGTGAAATGAAAATCTAGCTAGTTCATCCAGATCTATCTTTGCATAAAAATTTTTAATTAATCACTATAATACATTTCAAATTCAAGCGGATGGATCTGCAATTGCATTTTTCTAATATCTTCTCTACGTAATTCTATACAAGATTCAATTAAGTCTTTGTTAAAAACATCGCCTTCAAGTAGAAATTTATGATCTTTTTCTAAGCTATTAATGGCATCTTCTAATGAAGCAGCGATTTTAGGAGCATTTTGATAGTCTTTAGCTGATAAATTATATAAATTTTTATTGGTAGGACGGCCAGGATCTATTTTATTTTTTATTCCATCAAGACCTGCCAACATCATAGCACTAAAAGCAAGGTATGGATTTGCAAGGGCATCAGGAAATCTTACTTCTATTCTACGTGCCTTTGCTTGAGAAGCATAAGGAATTCGTATCGATGCTGAACGATTATATTCAGAGTAAGCTAATAATACAGGTGCTTCAAATCCAGGTACTAAACGCTTATAACTATTAATTGTAGGATTAGTTATAGCATTTAAAGCGCGAGCATGCTTTATTATACCGCCGATATAATATAAGGCTGTTTCAGATAAACAAGCATATTTATCACCATGAAATAAGTTTACTCCATCCTTTAACAAAGACTGATGACAATGCATCCCACTACCGTTATCTCCGACTAATGGCTTTGGCATAAAAGTAGCTGTTTTTCCATAATTATGGGCAACGTTATGGACAACATATTTTAATATTTGAATTTCATCGGCCTTTTTAGTTAAAGTATTACACCTAGTAACAATTTCACTTTGACAAGCAGTTGCAACTTCATGATGATGAGCTTCTACCATTACTCCCATATTTTCAAGGATTTCACACATTGTAGAACGAATATCTTGTGATGAATCAACCGGGGGAACAGGGAAATATCCACCTCTAACCTTAGTCCTGTGACCAATATTACCGCCAACTATTTCAGCCCCGCTATTCCAAGCACCTTCTTCAGAATTAATTTTATAAAAGGCACCATTAATCTTACTTTCAAAACATACATCATCAAATAAGAAAAACTCAGGCTCAGGCCCAAATAAAATTTCATCAGCTATACCAGTAGATTTTAAATACTCTTCAGCTCTTTTCGCAACTGATCTAGGATCTTTAGGATAAAAATCTAATTTTTCCATAGGATTATGGATGTCACAACGCACTATTAAAGTACTATCTTGAAAAAAAGGATCTAATACGGCCGTATTGAGATCTGGAGTTAAGGATAAATCTGCTTGATTTATTTCTTGCCAACCTTCAATAGATGAACCATCAATCATTTTTCCATCATGAATAAAGTTCTCATCTAAACATTTAGGTGAAATCGTTATGTGATGTTCTTTCCCTCGTAAATCGGTAAATCTTAAGTCAACAAATTTAACATCATATTTTTTGATAAGACTGTCAAAGTCGTTCTTATCCATTTCTTAACTCCAACTTTCCCTGAATCTTATAATCTTAACAGGACTTATAAAAAACCCCAAGATCAAGAAAAAAATAATTTTATGATAGTTTACTCCGTACATGACAGTTTTCTGTCATATACAAAGGATAGTTTAGAATAAAAAATTTAACACAATTAAAAATCTCTAAATTTAAACCAACTATAATTTTGAAGCCTCTTGAATATACGTTGATTTATCAATAATTGCTGCAAGTCTACATCCAGCCAACGCTATTCTTTCTAGAGAAATCTCTTGGGCCTTAAGTTGATAAGCATAATTAAACGAAGAAACATAAGCAAAGTTTGCCGCAATTTCACTAGATTCTTTAGCCCAAAGTTGTGGATTTAGGTTTACCTTTTCTTTATTACAAGGCCATCTATTCATAATTACAGAAGCTAATTTTTTGACCTGTTTACTAGAGTATGGTCTGTTATTCAACAATACACCACCTCCTCTATCCCAATATGCATGCAAATTTTTAGCAACTTTATTTTTTGGTAAAATTTCTAAGTTTCCTCCCATATCTCCATCACGATAACGTTTACTATAACGTGATACAGCATGCATAGGTTGATGCAAGTCAGCAACCACGTGCCATAAGATTCGAAATGCCAGAGCTTTATCAAGCTCTGAAGTTTGCTTATCTTTAAGTAAAAATTGTGCAATATTGACAGCAAACACCGCGTTGTAAGGATTCGTTTTAGGAGGAGTAACATTATCAATAATGATAGGCAAATTAATAAAATGTAATCTTCTAAAATCTTTATACTGCCCAGAATATAGTTTATCCATCCAAATAGATGAATTAACCAAACTATATTTTCTCCCTTTGCTATTTAATATTTTATTATATTTTATTGCCACCTTTTTACTAGCAGCATTCATATTATAACAAGCAATTTGGGCAACCAATCTATGGCCTAAGCTATTCCAGGCGTAAGTATTAACTGAATTAATTATAAAAAAAGACAAAATAAGTAAATTTTTTTTCATGCTAATAATTTTCACAAATCATGTTTAAAAAACTATAGAGCTATTATAACTAGACTTTTTTCGGAAGGTAATGAGATAATATGAACAAATTTATTTAGCATTGCTATTTATGTCAAAATTAAGATGTGCCGTAATTGGAGTTGGTTATTTAGGTCGTTTTCATGCACAAAAGTATAAGTTACTAGAAAATGCAAATTTAATTGGAGTATGTGACGTCAATGAAGAAGCTTGCAGAAAAGTAGCAGAAGAGCTTAAAGTTTGTAGTTTTACAGATTACAATGAACTATTAGATAAAGTAGATGCTGTAAGTATTGCTGCAACAACTAGTGCCCATTATGAAATAGCAAAAATATTTTTAGAAAAAGGAATCCACTGCTTAATTGAAAAACCAATTACTCGTACTAAGAATGAAGCAGATGAATTAATTGCTATTGCAAAAAAGACCTCAGCAAAATTACAAATTGGACATCTAGAAAGATTTAATGCAGCCCGCATAGCATTAAATCCATATTTAGATAATCCTGTATACATCGACTCACAACGTCTTGCCCCTTTTAATCCACGCGGAGCAGATGTTAATGTAATTTTAGACTTAATGATTCATGATATTGATATAATTCAAGATATTGTCAAAAGCCCAATAGTTAAAATTGATGCCCAAGGCGCTCCAGTATTATCTTCTGAAATAGATATTGCCAATGCGAGAATAACTTTTGCTAATAATTGTGTTGCAAATGTTACAGCAAGTAGAGTTAGTTTTAAAACCGAACGCAAGACTCGCATTTTTCAGCCAAAATCATATATATCTGTTGATTACCATAATAAGAAATTTGCAATTTTTGCCAAAGGCGATGGAGAAATGTTCCCTGGAATCCCCAATATTTCCCAAAATGAAACTAAATTTGAACAATCTGATGCTTTACTTGAAGAGATAACTGCGTTTTTACAAGCTATTGAAAACAATACTCAGCCACTAGTCACCGGAGAAGATGGAGCGAATGCTTTAGATACAGCATCACAAATTACCGCACAAATAAATAATAATTTAAGTACAAGATATGCAACAGCTTAAAAAAGTAGTCATAATAGCTGGTGAAGAATCTGGAGATATTCATGCAGCTGATTTTATTAAAGAATTAAAAGCAAAACATCCTAACTTAAAGCTAAGTGGAATTGGCGGAAGTCGTATGCGCGCTTCTGGTGTTGAAATAGTCAATGATTTAGCAAACTATGGAGTTACTGGTTTAACTGAAGTTTTCAAACAAATATTCAAAATAAAAAAAGCATTTAAAGATATCAAACGACATTTAGCAAAAGAGCGTCCAGATTTACTAATATTGGTTGACTACCCTGGATTTAACTTACGTTTGGCAAAATACGCTAAACAAGTATTGGGACTTAAAATAATTTATTACATTAGCCCGCAGATTTGGGGTTGGAAAATGAATAGGATAAACACCATTCGCGCTAATGTCGATAAAATGGCGGTTATTTTACCATTCGAAAAGCAACTTTATATAGATGCTAATGTCCCAGTAGAATTCGTAGGCCACCCATTAACTAAATCAGTTAAGGTTACCCAATCGATTGAACAAATTAGAGCTAAATTTAATTTAAATAACGATAAAATAATTTGCGCAATGCTACCTGGCAGCCGTAAAAATGAAATTAAACAACTTATGCCTGTCCTTTACAAAACTGCAAAAAACTTACTAAAAATACACCCTAATTTGCACTTTGTTATTCCTGTTGCGCAAAGTATAGATCAAAAATTAATTTCCTCTCATCTAACTGGGCTTGAAAATAATTTTACACTTACAAATGGTAATGCCATTGAAACAGTTTATTGTAGTGACCTTGCCGTCGTCTGTTCAGGTACTGCATCTTTTGAGTGCGCCCTTTTAACTAAACCGATGTGTATAATATATAAAGTATCTTGGCTTACCTATTATGCAGCAACTAAATTTATTTTAGTTAAATTCTTAGGTCTATGTAACCTACTTGCGGACAGGATGGTTGTTCCAGAACTATTACAATATGATTGCAACCATATCGAATTAACCAAGACTGTATCCGAACTAATTTCTAATAAAGAATTAACTACCAAAATGATAAACGAATTAAAACTTATTAAACAAAACTTATCAACAAATACAGCAGATACAACTATTTGCAAATTAATTGAGAAGGAGCTTGCATAAATCTAATGCATAAACTATCCTAACTTACAATTTATACAACAACTTTAACTATTTAAAAATTTACACAAATGACATTTACAATCGATATTCAACGCGCCACCACAAAATCAATTGACATAACAGATAAGCAAATTTTAAAATGGGCTAAACTTACCCTAAAACATGAAATTAATAACGCTGAACTTACCATTCGTTTGGCAGAACTTGATGAAATTATGCAGTTAAATAATACATATCGTCAGCAAAACAAGCCAACAAATGTCTTAGCATTTCCTGCAAATATACCAAAAAATATATCTCTAGATATACCTTTATTAGGTGATATAATAATCTGCCCAGATGTTTTATATGACGAATGTGAAAAGCTTAACAAAAGCATAGAATCACACTTTGCACTAATGGTTATCCATGGAATTTTACATTTATTAGGATACGACCATATTAATGATGAAGATACTGAAGTTATGCAAGCTAAAGAAATTAAAATACTAAAAGAAATAGGTTTTCCCAATCCCTATTTAGAGGAAGAGCATGAAATTTAGCAAAATGATAAACTTATGGAAGGTAAAATTAGCAAATAAATTAGATCTCTATCCCAAGAACAAAGAAGAACTAATAAAAATCCTTAGAAAATCTCAAACTGCAAATATTTTAAACGCAGAAATCCTAACCGTATTAGAACGGGCTATCGCATTTGATACCTTACAAGTAAGAGACATAATGCTCCCCAAAAAACAAATGGTTTGTGTAAGTAAAGACGCTGAATTACCAGAGCTACTTAAAATCGTCACTGAATCAGGTCACTCAAGGTTTCCGGTAACAGATGACAATAATGATTCTATTCTTGGTATTTTGCATGCTAAAGATTTGTTAAGATTTCAAATAGAATATGATGCAGATATGGATTTAACGGATATTGTCCGTCAATCACCAATCGTTCCAGAAAGCATGCGTCTTGATTCATTATTAAATGAATTTAAAAATAACCGAAATCATATGGCAATTGTAGTTGATGAGTATGGTGGGATATCAGGTTTTGTAACTATCGAAGATTTAATTGAACAAATAATTGGAGATATTGCTGATGAATTTGATATTGATGAAGAAGCATATATAAAATCTCACGGCGATAAAAACTACGTAATAAAAGCCCACATGCCGATTGAAGAGTTTAATGAACAAATGCACGCTAATTTTAGTGATAAAGTTTATGATACAATTGGCGGAGTAATAGTTGCAAAATTTGGCCACTTACCCCAATCTCTCGAAACCATTAACATAGATGGGTTTGAGTTTATTATAAAAAGTGCTGATGCTAGATGCATTCATTTAATAGAATGCTTTGATCGTAGAGTTAAAAATGAAGAAAAGGAATCTAATTAATGTTAGACATAAAATATATAATTGAAAATACTGATGAAGTGCGTGAAAGTATAAAAAATCGTAATGTCGAAGACAAATTAGATGAACTCTTAGTCGCACACAGCACACGTAAGGATAAAATTCTAGCCTTAGAAAACAAACGCGCCGAATCTAACAGAATTGCTAAAGAAATACCAAAACTTCAAGATGCAGAAAAACAAACTATGATTAGCGCAGGTCGCCTATTAAATCAAGAAATTGCCAAACTTGAAGAAGAGCTCAACATTATAGAAGAATCATATCATCAATTACTACTTACTATTCCAAATAAACTAGCGAAAGACACACCTCTTGGCAAAGATGATACAGAAAATGTAGTAATAAAGACTCACCTAACTCCTCGTGAATTTTCTTTTCCAATAAAAGATCATGTCGAGCTTGGACGAGACTTAGATATACTAGACTTTGAAACAGGAGCTAAAGTTGCCGGCTCTAAATTTTATTTTCTAAAAAATGATGCTGTAACGCTTGAGCTTTCATTAAAATTATTTGCCATGCAAATAGCGGCGAGCTTTGGTTATTCCATGTTAATTACCCCAGATCTTGCACGTAAATCTATATTAACTGGCGCTGGATTTTCACCACGAGGCGATGAGTCAAACATCTATAATTTAGAAGATTTAGACTTAAGCTTAATCGCAACAGCTGAAATACCAATCGCCGGAATTCATGCTGACTCAATAATTGATGAAAGCTGCCTACCTTATAAATACGTAGCCGAAAGCCATTGTTTCAGACGCGAAGCTGGATCTTCTGGTAGAGAAAGTAAAGGATTATATAGAGTACACCAATTTTCCAAAATTGAATTATTCCAAATAACCAAACCAGAAGATGCTGAACAAGCTCTTGAAGAAATATTAACTATTGAAGAAACTATCTACCAAAAATTAGGAATACCCTACCGTATCGTACGAATATGTGCCGGTGACTTAGGCGCTGCGGCATACAAAAAATATGACGTTGAAGCTTGGATGCCAGGACGAGATTCTGAAGAAAAATATGGGGAAATAACGTCAGCCTCAAATTGCACAGATTTCCAAGCAAGGCGCTTAAACATTCGTTATAAAACGAATGATAAAAAGAAAATACATCCTTATACCCTAAATGGAACAGCTATCGCCCTAAGTAGAACATTAGTTGCAATCCTTGAAAACTACCAACAAGCAGATGGTAGTGTAATTGTGCCAGAAGTGCTAAGGCCATTTATGAATAAAGATGTTATTACTAAATAGTCTTTCTGTACCGAACAAAAATAATTGCTGCTTATTTCGTCTTTGCGAGCGTGGTGAAGCAATCTAGAGACATTTAATGACGCTAGATTGCCGCTCGACTCGCTGCGCTCTGATTCAAAAAGACAACTATTTTTTCTTAACCGCATGCACAGAAGCTACTTTGTATTTTCCTCAAAAAAGTGATAGTCATCTTTCCCTGCATTTTTAGCAACATACATAGCAGAGTCTGCTTTTTCTAATAATGAGTTTTCACCATCTTGAGGATATAAGGCAACACCTATACAACAAGTTATTGTTAAGATATGTTCATCTATCTTAAAAGGCTCTCGAAATACATGAATAATTTTTTCAATGATAGGAATTATATCTTCTTTTTTTGCAATATTATTCAAAACAAAGGCAAATTCATCACCACCAATTCGCGCAATAGGATCTGTTTCTCGAATGCATTCTTTAAGTCTACTAGTAACCATAACAAGAAGCCTATCGCCAATCATATGTCCATAGTTATCATTAATGTATTTAAAATCATCTAAATCAAGAAAGCATACAGCAGCTATAGTACCATTTTGTTTATTGATTTCAATTGACTGTAATAAAGTAATTACAAAAGTATTACGATTAAGCAAACCAGTTAAATCATCATGTTCAGCAATATGCATCAACTTTTCTTCAAGTATCTTTTTTTGGATAATATCGCGTATTGATGCTATTACTAAAAGTTCATTATTATGATGTAGTGGGCTTAGACTTATATCAACAGGAATATCATGATTATCTTTGTGTTTAGCATATAAATTTACAGAAGATCCACCCATAGGTCGAGTTATTGGTTTTTTAAGATAAGCTTGTCTAACTTTTTTATGATTTTTAACAAAGCGTTGTGGTATCAAATATTCAACGCTTTTGTTTTCCAATTCTTCAGCTGCGTATCCAAACATTTTCTGTGCTAGCTGATTACTGTAAATGATGTTCCCTTGTCCGTTAATAATAATAATAGCATCAGGAATAGCTTCAAGTAACCATTCAAATTCAATCAAATTTTTAACAACTTGAATTTCTTCATTTTCATTAATTGGATTAGATAAGAATGGACGAATAGTAGATATCAAGTATATTTTATCCTTTGTTTGTAAATACTTGGAGCATATATCAACAGGAAACTCATATCCACCTTTATGTTTTGCATGCAGACGCAAACTAATATATGTAGTTTTTTTTTGTGTGTGTTGTTGATCTATGTATGTTTGATATTTTTTGAGAAATCTTTCAGAAATTAGCATGTTAATTGACTTTTTTATTAAGTCATGTTGCTTATAAACAAACATTTCACAAGCTTGGCTATTAGCGAAATAAATGTTGCCATCATAATCACTTATTATAAGAGGGTCAGGAATAGCTCTTAAAAATAAGTTGTGTTCGTTTAAAATCGTTTCTATATCAAATTGATATGAGCCATTTTTTTCTTCTTTTTTCATAGAACGTTAACAATGTAATATTTTACTTACAATAGTTCTTATGATGATGAATCATAATTAAACATTATTGTAATATAATGATCATGAAATTTTATTATCGCATGTATTCTATCATAAGCACAATACCCACCAATATTTTTATGTTTGACTTTTTATACCGGGGATTGTCAGACATTGTAATTTGTCAATAACAAAAATGCGTAGACTTGATGTAGCGAAGTGTAATCAAGGATTATTCTCCAAAGTTGTAGATATTCCAATCGGCCAAAATGTTTTCTTGGGCGTCCCATTGCTTTTAAAAAAGCAATATAAATTTCGCCAATAATATCTTAATAACAAAAAATTTACTTTGATTTTTTTAATCTTACATAACAAAGAAAATTCTTATTTTTATTTGATCTATTAACCCATATTTACGAGTTTTTCGTAAGCGCTGATTTATTTTTACAACATCTGCAAAGTATATCCAGATAGCTCATAATTACCGTCATTTATGGTGTTATTTGTTTTTAAAATTAAATTGCCATTAATAAAATATATATATCTGATTTGCTCAATTTGAGAATATAAAACCCTTAAATTATTAACATATACTCCTTCCCGGTGTGCGGGGAAGGAAAAAGGAATGAGGCTGTTACGGTTTAAAATCCTTTTCCATACTAGAGCCAATCACTTGTAACTGATGCGCTAAGTTTACAAGATCGATTTCATCCAAAACTTGCTCGGCAGATAAAGGTTGAAAAACAGTTTGTATCTTCGGTTGTGATCTCACGCATGTATAGAGCTTTTCTAATGCTGAGCGCATCCAATAAAATAGTTCTAAGAATGGTTGATCCCAAGAAGTATTAGTCGTTTGAAAGGCCATCTTAACCTCATCTATAGCATCAACACTTTGAGTCAGGAAATGTAAAAAACGTGCCTTTGTCTTATCAAGATAAAAATCTCTGAAACTGGTGCGCATATTTAAATACAATTTCAATAATGCGGCTTTTTGATTCGGCGTTAAATTATTGTTATTGGCATTATTTTTATATAAATCATCAAGATTTTGCAAAATTTTACCAAATTTATTAAAATACTCAGGTATGATTGAGGATTGTGACGTAAACTTTAATTGTTCGAACCCTTTACGTGCCCGATGACCACGGACAGTAGCCTGTATTTTAGTAGCTGACTTTTCATTTTTCTGTAGTCCTACTCGTGCCTGATGACCACGGACAGTAGATTGTATTTTGGTAGCTGACTTTTCATTTTTCTGTAGTCCTACTCGTGCCTGATGACCACGGACAGTAGATTGTATTTTGGTAGCTGACTTTTCATTTTTCTGTAGTCCTACTCGTGCCTGATGACCGCGGACAGTAGATTGTATTTTGGTAGCTGACTTTTCATTTTTCTGTAGTCCT
>JAUIBC010000038.1 GCA_030427555.1 Gammaproteobacteria bacterium
TACGAAGCTTGTTTGTTACCAGAAGCTATGAATTTGTTGGAGTATTTTAAAAATTGTATATATGAATATGTAATTGATTCACAAAGTTCTAGAATTTGTGAATATAGTGGACAGATAATTGTCCAACGATTATTTGAGGCATTTAGCTCAAATCCAGAAGAATTACTGGATGTTAAGAATAGAAATTTATATAGAAATGCGCATAATGAACAACAAGCAATGCGAATAATCGCTGATTATATAGCAAATATGACAGATGATAGAGCGCATAGTATTCATGAGAAACTATTTGGTTTTAGCGCAAAAAATAATATATCTATGATAATTTAAAGTTACACTGCTTGGATTTGGTGGAGCTAGGCGGGATCGAACCGCCGACCTCTTGCATGCCATGCAAGCGCTCTCCCAGCTGAGCTATAGCCCCTTAGTCGATGGAGTATATGGAGATTAACTATGTATGTCAATAAGTTGATAATTTTTTGTTCGCCATAGAGAACCTAAGTATAACTTACCTTACTTATAATTTTAGATCTAAGGTTTAGTAAAATTTCATTTAAATTCTTAGAGTTATCTGCAAAAATATTTAAACTGTTGAATATTTTATTATATTTATTTTGGATTAAAGATAATAGTTCTTGCTCATTATAGATATTCGCAAAGGTAAGTTTATTATTTTCTTTATCTGAAGAGCGGAATTTGCCATTATCTCCATACTTATCTAAAAAGTCATCCTGCATTTGAAATAAAATTCCTAATTGCTCGGCGAAAGAGTTTAAAGTTTCTGATACTTTAAGAGAACTATTAGTTGTTGCTAATGTCATTTTAATGCATGCTGCAATTAATTTGCCAGTTTTTAGTGAATGGATTTGTAAAAGGGTTTTTTCATCAATACTTTCTTTTGTAAGCTCTGACATATCAAGACTTTGACCACTTACCATTCCTGATGGGCCACACGCTAGTAATAACTCATGAGTTATGTTAAGAACTTTATCATTGCTAAGGTATTTAGGTAATAAAGTAATAAGAATATCAACCGCCAAGGCCTGAATTGCATCTCCTGCAAGAATTGCGGTAGCTTCGTCAAAAGCTCTATGGCAACTTAATTTATCTCTGCGGTAATCATCATCATCCATGGCCGGTAAATCATCATGGACTAATGAGAATGAGTGCATTAATTCAATAGAGGCCGAAATAATATCTAAAACTTCGATTTGTGTATCTAAGAGTTCACCGCATAAATAAACCAATACAGGTCTAAATCTTTTACCTCCAGGAAAAACAGAGTATAAAATTGCATTTTTAAGTTTTTTAGCCGGTATATCAGTATTAGCAATAACGTTATGCAAAAAATCATTATGGCGTTTTATGTAATTATTTACGGTTTGGTTATTCATCATTTGCTTCGTTTTTATTATTTAAAGGATTAGATAATATTTCAATTTTTTGTTCAGCATTTGCGAGCTTTTCTTGACACATTCTAGCTAAAGAAACTCCTTTTTCAAATTGTTTTAATGATTCATCTAAAGATAGATCTCCTTTTTCGAGCAAAGATACAATTTCTTCAAGTTCTTGAATAGATTTTTCAAAAGATGTTGATTTTGTCATTTTTATTCGTAACCCTATGGAATAATTTGTATGATTATAGCTAATGATAACATAAAGAGATATTAATTTTATGAAAGTTAAAACAAGTTATGTTTGTAACAAATGTGCAAGCATTTTTAATAAGTGGTCTGGACAGTGTAGTAATTGTGAGTCTTGGAATACAATTTATGAAGAAATTACTAAACCTCAAAATAGATTTAGTAATTATGCCAATGCTCATTCCCATATTACTAAAATTGATGAAGTAATTATTGATAATGAAGAGCGTCTTGATTGTGGTTTGAACGAATTAAACCGGGTCTTAGGAGGAGGGCTTGTTGAGGGTTCGGTGGTATTAGTTGGTGGTGATCCAGGAATTGGTAAGTCAACTTTACTGTTACAAACTATCGCAAATTTATCTACTATAACTAAAGTACTGTATGTAACAGGAGAGGAATCATTACAGCAAGTTGCAATGCGTGCGCGTAGATTAAGTTTACCATTGTCTGGATTAAGACTCCTTGCTGATACTAACATTGAATCAATTTTAACCCATATTAAACAAGATAAACCGCGAGCAATAGTAATTGATTCTATCCAAACTATTCATACAGATGAAATATCATCAGCGCCAGGTGGGGTTAGTCAAGTAAGAGAAGTTACTTCAAGGTTGGTTAGTTTCGCTAAAACTAACAATGTTGCGGTTTTTTTAGTAGGTCATGTAACCAAAGACGGTGCTTTAGCAGGTCCTCGAGTATTAGAACATATGGTGGATAGCGTTTTATATTTTGAAGGTCAAGCTGATAATCGTTTTCGTGCAATTAGAGCTATTAAAAATAGATTTGGAGCGGTAAATGAATTAGGCATCTTTGCAATGACAGATAAAGGATTAAAAGAGGTAACTAATCCTTCAGCAATTTTTTTATCTAGACAAAGTGAACAAGTTCCAGGTAGCGTTGTTATGGCAACTTGGGAAGGGACAAGGCCTTTATTAGTGGAGGTTCAGGCGCTAGTTGATAAATCATATGTTGCACCAGCAAGAAGAGTTGCAAGTGGCTTTGAACAAAATCGTTTGGCAATTTTACTTGCTGTATTACATAAACATGGTCGTATTGCTACTTATGATTATGATGTGTTTATAAATGTTGTTGGAGGCGTAAAAGTTACTGAAACAGCTAGTGATTTGGCAATTATTGCAGCAGTTGTTTCAAGTTTAAATAACAAAAAATTGGCTCGTGATACTATAATATTTGGAGAAGTTGGTTTGGCTGGAGAAATTAGGCCCGTGCAAAGTGGCCAAGAAAGGTTACGTGAAGCACAAAAACACGGTTTTACTAAAGCAATAGTTCCTAAAGCTAATACTCCTAAAATGGCTATGGATATAGAAATAATATCGGTTCAGTATATTCAAGATATTTTGCATCAAATTTTGCCTTAAACCAAATTTGAATGTATTATATGCCGATGAAAATTCTCCACGTTTATAAAACATTTATTAACGATACTATGGGCGGTACCCAACAAGTTATCGCAAATATAATTCGTAATTGTCCAAATAAGAATACTGAGTTTGGCGTGCTTTCTTTAGCTCCTAGGCCAACTGGTATAGATCTTTCTTTTATGAATGCAGAAAATATTCATTATAAAGAAAGTTTTACCATATCATCTAATCCAGTATCTTTTAAATTAATGTGTGATTTTGGTTCAATAATTGATAAATATGATTTGATTCATTATCATTTTCCTTGGCCATTTGCTGATTTTTTAAATTTTCTCTGGCGAGTATCTAAGCCGTCAATAATTACTTATCATTCAGATATAGTGAAGCAAAAAAGCTTAATGAGACTATATAAACCTCTAATGCATAATTTTTTAAGATCAGCAAAATCAATTGTCGCAACCTCAGAAAATTATTTAAATACTAGCCCTATTTTACAAATTTATAAGGATAAAACTAGGGTTATTCCTATTGGTATAAATAAAGATGATTACGTTAATTCTAGCGCAGATAGAATTGCTTATTGGCAAAGTAAATATGGTAGTAGGTTCTTTCTGTTTATTGGCGTTATGCGTTATTATAAAGGGTTACATATTTTACTTGAAGCCATGCAAAATACAGATTTTCCTGTGTTAATAGGTGGTTCTGGAGCAATCGAAAAAGAGCTTAAGCAATTGTCGACAAATCTTAAGTTAACAAATGTACATTTTTTAGGACAATTATCAGAAGAAGATAAAAGTGCTTTGCTAGAACTCTGTTTATGTTTAGTATTTCCATCGAATTTGCGTTCAGAAGCTTTCGGTATTTCTTTACTTGAAGGCGCAATGTTTGGCAAACCACTTATTTCTACAGAAATTGGTACTGGTACTAGCTTTATTAATAAGAATGGAGAAACTGGGTTCGTAGTACCAGCAAATGATCCTAAGGCATTGCGAGAAGCAATGTTAACTATTTGGAATAATGATATTAATAATGAGAAAATGGGTATAGCTGCTAAAAATCGACACCAAAATTTATTTACAGCATCAAAAATGGCCAGCTCCTATTATACATTATATAATGATACATTAAGCTCATTATAGAGAGTGTTGACAATCCACCTATCGTCTACGTTACGCTGATTGTCACTTAGCTATCCACACGAATTTACTCATAGATGTCGCGCTACAATTGAGCATCTTTAATCATAGATATTAATTTGCTCAAACCATCCATTAATTTTTTTTGATGCCTTTCGTAATTGTCCATAAGGCGAGAATCTTATGTCTTTGAAATTTTCATAGAAATAAAGTTGGAAGGAATTACTAAAATACTCTATATATTTAATGTATCATCACTAATAAAGGAAACAAAAATGAAAAATCCAACTGTGGCATGTTATGTTGCGCAGCGTTTATCCGATCTTGGTATTGAGTATGTTTTTGGTGTGCCAGGTGACTACGCATTTTCTTTTGATGATGCAGTTGAACTAGTTTCTGAGCTAAAATGGATTGCTTGCGCAAATGAACTTAATGCTGCATATGCCGCTGACGGTTATGGTCGTCGTTTTGGTGCTGCTATTCTTACTACTACTTATGGTGTCGGTGAGCTCAGTGCTCTGAATGGTGTAATGGGTTGTCTGGCTCATCGCGTTCCCGTTTTTCATGTGGTTGGTGCGCCATCGCGTCGAATTGTTCATCAAAAATTGGTAACACATCATACTCTAGGTGATGGAGTGTATGGTAATTTTGAGATGTTATCAGCATCTGCTTGTTGTGTACTTACTGTACTTACTCCTGAAAATACGATTCAGGAGATGGAGAGAGTAATTAGAGAAGCTCTTGGACAGAGTAAGCCTGCTTATATTGTTATTCCCGAAGATTATGGCGACATATCAGTTATTGGCACACCTATCAGAGGTAAGCCTTTAGCCAAATTTATTCGTCGTACTGCCGTTCAAAACGAAGTTAAAGATGCTGTTGAAGCATTACTCAAGATCATGCAGTCTGCTAATAAAGTAGTCGCACTGCCTTCCATAATAGTGAAGCGATTTGGCTTAGAGGCTAAGTTAGATGAATTTCTTAAAAAATCAAAATTGTCTTTTGCGCTGACACCAAAGGATAAAGGCCTTGTTAGTGAGGCTCTTCCAGGTTATCTTGGTATCTATAATGGAGTTAATTCCTGTCCTAGCGAAGTTTCAAGCACCATTGAATCAGCCGACCTGATCTTGGATATTGGCGGTTTAGTGTTAGAAGATCTCAATACAGGTTTTTGGTCTGATAAATTACATAAAAATCATATAGTAAGAATTTGTGATACATGGGTACAAGTTGGAAATAAAGTTTGGGTTGGTACTAGCATAGAAGCTGTATTAGATGGATTGATTTCCAAAGTTGGATCAATTAATACGGCCCAGGCAGTTGTAAAGCCACAAACTCTAGCCATAAAAGGTGAGGGAAATGATCCTACTAGTTCTGAAGTTTTTTATCCACGCATTCAAAAAATGTTACGTGCTGGGGATGTGCTTGTAGCTGAAACTGGTACATGCATGCTTTATTTATCGGCAATGCTATTACCGGATGGAGTAAGCTACGAATCTCAAGTTTTATGGGGCTCTATCGGTTGGGCCACTCCAGCTGCGTTAGGTATTGCCATGGCTAACAAAAGAGGACGAACAATTCTCGTTACTGGTGATGGCTCACATCAACTAACTTATAATGAAATTGCTGTCATGGGGAGATATAATCCAAAAATTATTATTTTTGTACTTAACAATGGTATTTTTGGTATTGAAAATATATTGAGTGAATTAGGTCATGAGTATGATAATTTGGCGCCTGTTAAGTATCATCTAATTCCAGAGGCTATGGGATGCCAAGATTGGATAACTGGTCGTGTTACAACTGTTAAAGAGCTTGATGAGGCTATCAAACGTATAGAAAAAGCCAACATGCCGGCCTACATTGAGGTAATGATTCCGCCTAAAGAGAGTAAACCTCTTCCGAATGAGATAAAAGATCAAATTTACAAGCTACGAACTCCTTCTGCATGATCTATAACCATGGTGGCGCCTCAAATCTTATAGAATTTGGAGTAATTATATAATCAACAGGTTCTAGGCACTACCGAGGCATTCGTTTAAGAAAAAACAGTTGTCTTTGAACGCAGTGAAGCAATTGTATATTTTTATGCAAAGATCGATCTGGATTGCTTCACTACGTTTGCAAAGACGAAATAAGCAACAATCATTGCTAAAGAATTTATGGATCCCGCTCATAAAATGCTGGAAGTAGTTATTTTTAGATAAATTGTCAACAAACCTTAACCTAAATCCTCGGATATATCGATTGTTTTAACAGATATTTTTCTTATTTCACCATTACGATTTATAGTAAGGTTTATTTTTTCACCAATAGGGATGTCGGTTAAAGTGTTATATAATTCATTATAACTATTAATTTTTTTATTGTTAATGGCAAGAATAGCATCGCCTAAAATTACTCTACCAAATTGATTTACTTGAACACCAATTAAACCAGCTTTGCTAGCAGGAGTATTAGGCAGTACTCGTGCGATATATACTCCGGGTAATTTATGAAAATTATTTTCAAGGTTAGCTTCTAAGGGAACAACGCCGATACCAGACATTTTAACGTGCCCATAACGAATTAATTGCGGAACTATTCTGGAAATAGTTTGTGCAGGAACTGCAAATCCAACCCCAGATGATGATCCAGTTTTTGAATAAATCATGGTGTTTAAACCAATTAAGTCACCTTGGCTATCTAGTAATGGTCCACCGGAATTTCCTGGATTAATAGATGCGTCGGTTTGAATCATATTGCGTATACTAACTCCTCCAATTCCAGGTACCTCACGTCCAAGAGCTGAAATAACACCAGTAGTTAGACTATGATCTAAACCAAAAGGGTTTCCTATAGCTATTGTTTTTTGACCAACTAGTAACTCATCTGTATTAATGAGTTTAAAAGGTATGAAGTCTTTAAAAGCGGAGAATTTTTGAGTTGATATAAGTTTTAACACAGCAATATCTTTTCTTGGTTCAATACCTATAATTTTTGCTGGTACGGTTTTATTTTCTAAACTTACCATAACATTATCAGCGCCATGTATTACATGATAATTTGTAACTATATGTCCTTGCTGGTCCCAAATTATGCCTGAGCCGCTACCAGATGAAACTTCAAACTCTTCAGCAAAGTTTGTTTGAAGGCGTTGTATTTTATGGACATATACAACTTTTGGTGCAGCTTGCCTGAATATTTCAATAGTGTTTTTTTCATCACTGGAAAAATGTTGTGAATTTGCAGCCATTATGCAAAATGTATAACTAAATAAGAAAGGTATAATTAATAGTTTCTTCATTGCTTTAAAATATTAATAAAATAAAAATGATCATTAAATAACATATTTTTTTATGAAAGTTAATATATACCCATATATATTAGTTTAATAATTTGCTAAAATATCATTGAAGTTGGTTAGACAATCGCTCTTATTTATATAAGGGAGGAAAGTCCGGGCTCCATAGGGCAAAGTGCCAGGTAATACCTGGGGGGCGTAAGTCCACGGAAAGTGCCACAGAAAATATACCGCCTGCTTTTATTAGTGGGTAAGGGTGAAATGGTGCGGCAAGAGCGCACCGCGCGTTTGGTAACAAACGTGGCAGGGAAAACCCCGCTTGGAGCAAGACCAAATAGAGATCCATGATGACATTGTCATTATACATGGCCCATGTAGGATCAGGGTAGGTTGCATGAGGCAAACGGTGACGTTTGTCCTAGATAAATGATTGTCCACGACAGAACCCGGCTTATCGACCAACTTTACTATTTAAAATATATAAAAGTTCGTTATCTTGTGCTAAAAAAACATATCGTCTAAAATATCGAATTTTGAAGTATATTTGGTATATATTTATGTTACTTTGTTTAGACGTTGGTAATTCACATATTTATGGAGGATTATTCGATAACGATGAAATATGTTTGCGCTTTCGCCATCCATCCAAGGTAAGCACCTCTGATGAGTTAGGTGTTTTTTTGAAAATGGTATTACGGGAAAATTCCTTTGATCCAAGCTTGGTAAATCGTATATCTATATGTTCCGTTGTCCCACAGTTAGAGTACTCTCTACGCGCAGCCTGTATTAAATATTTTTCTATAACACCATTTTTTCTACAATCCGGCGTAAAAACCGGCCTAAACATTAAGTATAATAATTCTAAAGATGTTGGCGCTGATCGTATTGCTAATGCTATTGCCGCAAGTAATCAATTTCCTAACACAAACCTTATAATTATGGATTTTGGTACAGCTACTACATTTTGTGTGGTAAGTGCAAATAAAGTATATTTAGGTGGCGCTATTCTCCCTGGATTACAATTAGCAGTAGATGCTTTAGCAAATAATACGGCTAAACTTCCAAAGGTTGAAATAGTTAAGCTTGATAAAGCAGTTGGTTCTTCAACTATAGAAAGCATTCAATCAGGCGTATTTTATGGATCACTTGGTGCAAGTTTGGAGCTAATTAAGCGTATTAAATCCGAAAAGTTCCCGGATCAACAGGTATTAGTAGTAGCAACCGGTGGTTTTGCTTCTCTTTTTTCTAAACATAAATTATATGATTATCACATTCCAGATTTAGTATTGCAGGGGGTTAAAATAGCTGCAGAAATGAATTTAGATTAAGAATGTTGATAATTTGGTTTTTTCTCTCAATGTAGACTTCACAATAAGTTTAATCATAATTTTAAGCTTTTTACGCAAATTCACTTGACGTTAGGGAAAATGTGTTCCTATAGTGTATAAAAGTGGAATAAAATATTATAATAGTGGGGGATTGTGGGTAAACCATAATGGATATAATATGTTTCGCGGAATAAATGCCATAAATATTGACGGTAAAGGCCGTCTTGCTATACCAACACGATATCGCGGTACTAGTGGTATGGAAGATGGTGCGTCTTTAGTTGTGACTATAGATACCGAAGAAACTTGTCTTTTGTTGTATCCAGTTGCTGAGTGGCAAACTATAGAAGATAATTTGCAACGCTTGCCAAGCTTTGATGCAACTACACGTAGGATTCAGCGTTTATTAATTGGACATGCAACTGATACAAAGCTTGATGGTAGTGGTAGAATCCTTATCCCACCAGTATTAAGAGATTATGCAAAACTAGATAAAAAAATATTAATGGTTGGGCAAAGTAATAAATTTGAAATTTGGGCTGAATCTATTTGGGAAGCACGACGTGAAGAATGGTTAAACGATGATGCTACTAAATTAGGACAATTACCGGATGAATTAAAGACATTTAATTTATAAATTATGAATAAACATACGCCAGTTTTGATGAGTGAAGTTATAAAGGGTCTCGATATAATACCAAATGGTATTTATTTCGACTGTACCTTTGGTCGTGGCGGGCATAGTGAGACTATTTTATCCCGCCTTAGTCCAATTGGTCGATTGATCGCTATTGATAAGGATTTAACAGCAGTTGAATATGCAAAAGAAAAGTTTGTTGGAGATCCACGTTTTCAAATAGAACATGCATCTTTTAAAAATATTTTTGAAATAGCAAGAAAATATAATGTATTAGGCAAGGTTAATGGTATTTTTATGGATCTTGGGGTTTCTTCCCCACAACTTGATAATCAAGAAAGGGGCTTTAGCTTTATTAATGATGGTCCTTTAGACATGCGTATGGACCATACTCAAAGCCTCAATGCAGAAATATTTGTAAACGATGCATCAGAAAGTGAGTTGATTCATGTTTTTCAGGATTTTGGTGAAGAAAAATTCGCAAAGAGAATTGCTAAAGCGATAATTGAGGCAAGAAGTACTAGGCGGATTAGCACAACTCTAGATCTTGCTGAGATTGTTAAAGCCGCTAATCCGAAATGGGAAAAGCACAAGCATCCAGCTACTAGGGTGTTTCAAGCTATTAGGATCCATGTTAATCAAGAGCTTTCTGATTTGGTGGACGTGCTTGAGAAATCTTTAGAAGTACTTGCTATTGGTGGCAGATTGGTAGTTATAAGCTTCCATTCACTAGAGGATCGCATAGTGAAAAAGTTTATGCAAAATCAAGAAAAAGGAGATGAAGTACCGGTAGAGATTCCAATTAAATATAAAGATATTAAACAAAATTTTAGACGTATTGGTAAAGCTATAAAGCCAGTGAAGGCAGAAGTTCAGCAAAATATTCGCGCAAGAAGCGCTGTATTAAGAATAGGAGAGAAATTGTTATGAACGCAGCAGCTAAATACATGAATCAAAGTAGTTTTTTCCATGGCCAATTAGCAGGGATGCGAGTATCATCTCTGAGTATATTGCAGATTGGGTTGATTGTTGCATTGTTAGTTAGTTCACTTGCAATTGTTTATGTAACAAACATGCATAGAATTACTTTCAATCAATTAGAAAGTGCCGAAAATAAGGCTCATCAATTAGATCTTAAGTGGGGTAAGCTTTTGTTGGAGCAAGCAAGTCTTGCAACACCATATCGTATTGAGAAAATAGCGACCGATAAACTAGGTATGATATTTCTTGATAATCGCAATATTCATTTAATTCGCACTCAGTAATGAAAAAAGAATCTAATAACTCTAATGTAGTGCGATTGTATATTGTTATAGGATTTTTTATTGTATTATTTTGCATTTTACTTTGGCGATTAATTGATCTTACCGTATTAGATAGAAAATTTTTACAAGGTCAAGGCAATGCAAGAGCTATTAGAGTTGTTGATATACCATCTTTTCGCGGTATGATTTTAGATAGAGAAGGGGCTGCTTTAGCAATTAGCACCCCAGTTCAATCTTTGTGGATTAATCCAAAAGATTTTGCCCCAAGCCAACAGCAATTTCAAAATTTAGCAAAGTTGATTAACACTCCTATGCTAAAACTGCGTGAGCAGGTTAAATTTGCGCGTGGTAGGGAATTTTTCTATATAAAGCGTCAAGTGACACCCAAGACTGCCAAAGAAGTAGAAGCCCTAAAAATTCCAGGTTTATTTTTATTAGAAGAATTCAAGCGTTATTATCCAGAATCGTATAGTGCCGCCCAATTGATAGGCTTTACTAACATTGATGATAATGGTATCGAAGGCTTAGAGCTTGCTTATCAAAATTGGTTAGTAGGAATTAATGGTAAAAAGCGAGTGGTAAAAGATAGAACTGGTAGAGTTATTGATGAATTAAACACGATTCGTGAGCCACGTGCCGGTAATACATTGCAACTTAGCATAGATAGACGTATACAATTTTTTGCATATAATGAATTAGAAAAAACCGTTAAAAATTTTGGAGCTAAATCTGGTACAGTCGTAGTATTAGATACAAAATTTGGAGAGTTATTGGCAGTTGTAAATTATCCATCGTTTAATCCTAATGATAGAGGTAATTATCCAGTTTCTAGATATAGAAATAAAGCTTTTACCGATACATTTGAGCCAGGGTCAATTATTAAGCCGTTTAGTATAGCTAGTGCTTTAGATACAAATAAAATTACTCCTGATACAATTGTTGACACTAGACCTGGTTGGTTAGTTGTGCATGGGCGTACGATTAAAGATGTTCATAATTATGGAGTTATTGATGTGACAGGAGTTTTAAGTCACTCTAGTAATGTTGGGGTTAGTAAGTTAGTTTTAGATAATCCTGCCGAGCAATTAATAAATGTTTATGAAAGAAGTGGTTTTGGCCAACGGACTAGTAGTGGTTATCCTGGAGAAAGCGATGGAGTTATTGCAAAAGTTGTCAACCCATTTGTTCTAGCAACTTTAAGTTTTGGGTATGGAATGTCTGTGACTGCCATACAAATAGCTAGAAGTTATTTAATTTTTGCAAATCATGGCAGATTAATTCCGATTAGTTTAATAAAAAAAGACTTAGTCCCTGATGGAGAACAAGTTATTAAAGCTAAAACAGCGGATCAACTTTTGTCTATGTTAGAAGAAACAGTTGAACATGGAACTGGAATATATGCTAAAGTACCAGGATATAGAGTTGCAGGTAAGACAGGAACTGCAAGAATTGCTGGCAAGAAGGGATATAAAAATCATAAATATATATCAAGTTTTGTTGGTATAGCCCCAGTTTCTAAGCCACGTTTAATTGTTGCGGTATTTATTAATGATCCAACTAAAAACAGTTATTATGGCTCTTTAGTAGCTGGGCCGTTATTTGCTAAAGTTATGGGGGCTGCTTTGCGTATATTAGATGTTCCTAATGACAAGAATGACGTTGTTGGGGAAAGTTCGGCACGAAAGTGAGTAATAAAAGTGAATCTTCATAAATTAATAAGTCCTTGGGGAGAAGTTAGCTCTTCTGATCTTAAAATATTAAATCTTGAGAATGATAGCCGTAATGTTAGTAAGGGCACATTATTTTTTGCATATCCAGGGGCAATCACAGATGGTCGTAATTATATAGATAGCGCGATAGAAAATGGCGCATCTGCAGTCTTATATGAACCTAAAGATTTTATAATTAGAAAAAATTATCAAGTACCAGTAATTGCTGTTAATAACTTAAAAGATAAACTTGCAGAGATTGCTGCATATTATTATTTATACCCCTCAAAATCTATGCGAGTTATTGGTGTTACTGGCACAAATGGTAAAACGACAATCGCTTATCAATTAGCAAAAGCTTATGATTTACTGGGCTCTAAAGCTGCATATATTGGGACAATTGGTCAAGGAGTAGTCGGCTCTCTTCAGCCACTTCTAAATACAACTCCTGATGGGATATGCTTGCAAAAATTGTTTAGTGAATATAAAAAATCTCAAGTTAAACAAGTATGCATGGAAGTGTCATCACATTCTCTAGTAGAAGGGCGGGCTAATGATATAAATTTCCAACAAGCAATTTATACTAATTTGAGCCACGAGCATTTAGACTTTCATCATACTATGCAAGATTATGCTGCTGCTAAGTCAAAGCTATTTTCTGTACCTTCTTTACAAAGTTCTATTATTAATATTGATGATGCTTATGCTGAGGTTATGTTAAGCGTATGCGCTAAAAATTGTGTTAAAACAACTTATGCTATTCATAAGAATGCTGATTTTCGGGCATTTGATTGTAAGTACACGTTATCTGGTAGTGAATTTAAAATTAAATCCAAATATTCTGAAATAAGCTTATTAATTAATGGTGTTGGAGAATTTAATGTTTATAATAGCTTAGCAATTTTTGCAAGTCTTATGTTTTATGATTATCCAATTAAAGAAGTTATTGATGTTATGCAGAGGTTGACTTCAGTTAGTGGGCGTATGGAGTTGGTAGCTCAGAAACCTTACGTATTTGTAGATTATTCACATACTCCAGATGCGTTAGAAAACGCCTTGCTTTCTTTAATTACTCTTCGGAACTCTAGTAATAATTCTGGAAAAACTTGGGTTATATTTGGTTGTGGAGGTGATAGAGATATAGCCAAAAGACCATTGATGGGACAAATTGCTAGTAAATATGCGGATGAAGTTATTATTACTAGTGATAATCCTAGAACAGAAGATCCTGATAAAATTATCAATGATATTTGTAAAGGATTGTCTACAAACAAAAATATTAAGAAAATAGCGAATAGAAAGGAAGCAATCTTATTTGCAATTACAAATGCTTCTGCAAAGGATACTATATTGATTGCAGGTAAGGGGCATGAAGAATATCAAATCATTGGTTATGATAAGTTAGATTTTTCTGATAAAAAAGTAGTGCAAGATTTAATTGGTTCTTAGCAATATGGTTTTCACAGGTTTACTTTTTCATATGTGATGATCTATCAATTGATTCTTCATCAGATGATATACTTTCTGTATCAGAAGTAGCAGTTGATTTAGTTGAGGAAATTCTTTCTCTGTAATTTTGAGTAATAGAATTATAAAGTTTAGATAATCTTCTAGGAATAATTTGTTCAATTCCAGATTTTTTATGTATCTCTGCTGATGAGGATAATTCTAAGTCGTGCATCATCTTTTGATATTGGTGTTTTGTGTTTCTCTCTTGGGTGAACCATTCACCCAAGACACTACCTTTGCCAATTTTATACTGGATCGTATCCTGAAGATTTTTACATATCTTATCAAATTCACCAATAAGTAGCTTTTTTTCTTCACTATTAGCAGCAACTTTTTTTAATTTTTCATCCATTTCATTAAAAACGCTGTCAATTGCATTGGATATGTATTTCATTGCGGTAGATGCTTTATTATGTTTTATCTGTGTTTTATATTCTTTTATATCTAGAGCTAGTTGGCAAGCAGCTTCTACTTGTTGTGTTTCTTTATAAATAGCTTTGTCATATTTTATAGGACTACTAATTACTGGTTTTTTATCCTTCATAGGTTGATCCTTATTAAACCAAGAATTTTTTATTCTTGTTTATAATAATTTACGCATAGTTCTACATTTCGCGCAATTTATTTTCATGTGTTTAATATTAGTTGCAAAAGTGTATTTGTCAAACTGCAAGTTATGTTTTTGATCTAACCTATAGAAGTTAAGTAATTTCCGGAAGATACATGAAAATGTATCTTCCAGGGTATTATATATACGAAGAGTTGATTTTATTTTGTGGTTTGAGGACCATCAATAGTGATTCTATCATCAAAAACAAAGCAACCACCTTCCCACATTGAGTCGTTGCCTGGTATTTCTTTAAAGTAATTTAATATTCCACCATCTAATTGATATACATCCTTGAATCCAAGGCTCATTAAGTAGGCGGTAGATTTTTCACAACGAATTCCACCAGTACAAAACATCGCTATTTTTTTATCTTTTTTATCTAGTAAGTTTTCAGTAACGTATTCTGGGAAATCACGAAAATTTTCTGTTTCAGGGTTTATTGAGTTTTTAAAAGATCCAAGTTCAAACTCATAAGTGTTTCTGGTATCTACAACAACAACATCAGGATCTGATATAAGAGCATTCCAATCTTTTGGATGAACATGGTGGCCTGTTTCTATAAGAGGGTCGATGCCTGGAACTCCAAGAGTTACGATCTCTTTACGTAATTTTACTTTTGTTTTTTCAAAAGGAATAAAGTTGTCATAATTTTCTTTAAAAGTTATATCTGCAAAACGTGGATCTTGGCGTAGGTATGAATAAAAATCATGTACATTTTGCACTTCACCAGCAAAACTTCCATTTATGCCTTCCTCAGCAAGTAAGACTGTTCCTAATATATTACGCTCTTGCATTTTTTTACAGATAGACTCTT
>JAUIBC010000152.1 GCA_030427555.1 Gammaproteobacteria bacterium
TCAAAATTAGACTCAAAACATGATAACATGAAGTATTTTAACAATTTAACAAATAATATGTATGAATTATTGTAATTTAGGTCTTGCGGTAATAGAAACGGAAGCACAAGCAATATTTGAATTAACTCAAAGGATAAATCAAGACTTTGCAAATGCATGTGAAGTGATACTTGGCTGTGACGGTAGAGTTGTGGTAACAGGCATGGGTAAATCAGGACATATTGCCAATAAAATAGCCGCCACACTAGCCAGCACCGGGACCCCTGCATTTTTTATGCATCCAGGCGAAGCGAGCCATGGTGATCTTGGCATGATAACCAAAAAAGACATAGTTCTTGCAATATCAAACTCAGGGCAAACGCAAGAAATAATTGTTTTATTACCGATTATTAAACGCCTTGCAGTTCCATTAATTACTATTACAGGAAACGTACATTCAGCTCTTGCTCTTGCCGCAGATTTTAACCTTGATGTAACAATCAAACAAGAAGCCTGTCCGCTGGGACTCGCACCAACTACTAGTACCACAGCATCTTTAGTTATGGGAGATGCTTTAGCTATAGCTTTACTTGAAGCCCGTGGCTTTAGTGCCGAAGACTTTGCGATGTCTCATCCTGGTGGAGCACTTGGCCAAAGACTACTGATTAAGATTGATGATATCCTACATAAAAATGAGCAACTTCCAATGGTAAATGAAAACGCGACCATACGTGAAGCATTAATAGAAGTAACCAATAAAAAGCTTGGCATGACCTGTATAGTAAACTACCAAGGAGTCTTGACGGGAGTTTATACTGACGGAGATGTTAGAAGAACTTTACTAAATAACCACAATGTGGATACAATAAAGATAACTGAAGTAATGAATAAAGATTGTAAATATATTACTAAAGGGTTACTCGCAGCTGAAGCATTATCCATTATGCAAAAACATTGTATTACTTCTTTAGTAGCTGTGGATGAAAATAAAAAACCTGTCGGCGTGATTCATATGCATGATTTGCTTAGAGCCGGTGTATATTAGAGGTACTTATGCAAAACTTAATAAATAAAGCACAAAAAATTCGTTGTTTAATCTGTGATTTAGATGGAGTTTTGACAGATTGCCGAGTATTTATTGATAATAATGGTAATGAATATAAAGGTTTCAATATCCAAGATGGTCTTGGAATAAAGCTTATGCAAGCAGCAGGCATAGAGGTCGCGATTATTACAGGTTCGAAACAAAACTTACTTAACTACAGAACTTCGCAATTAAACATTAGGCATTTTTATACTGGTGCAATTAACAAACAAAAAGCTTTTGATCATTTAAAAGAAACTTTGAGTTTAAATAATGATGAGTTTGCATATATTGGTGATGATTTACCTGATCTATCAATAATGAAACAAGTGGGTTTCAGTATTGCCACTGCTAATGCTGTACGATTAGTAAAAGAATCCGCAAATTGGAATACTGAATTATCTGGAGGACATGGCGCTGTCCGTGAAGCATGCGACTTCATTTTACAAGCTCAAGGAATGCTAACTAAATCTCTAGAGATATTTTTGCAAAATGAATAAGAGTAAAATTATAAACTGGTCATGTGTCATAGTGACCATATGCCTTTGTTTTTTTTGGTACCATATGAGTTACATAAGTAATGATAAAATTAGCATCGATAAAGAATTGCTAAAAAAATCTATAGACGTAACTATTACTGATATCAGTGTCAAAGAGTTTGATAAAAATGGGCAGCTTATAAATTTCCTTGAAACTCCCAAGATTGAGCACATTCCCAAAAATAACACTCATATTCTTACTAATCCTTACATAATTGTGCAAGAGGAAAATAAAGAGCCATGGTATATCAATGCAAAACTAGCTAAAGCTACCAATGGTGGAACCAAAATTACATTTAGTGATGATGTTAAAATTATGCAAAAAAAACCAGTTGGTACTGGAGATTTTCTATTATCAACCGAAGAAATAACTTATTTTCCAGGTAAAAAATATGCGATAACTACAAAAAATGTTAAATTACAGCAAAATAATAGTATAGTCGAGGCTACTGGCTTAAAGGCCTTTCTCGCAGAAAGTAGAATTCAATTTCTAAAAAATGCTAGAGGTCATTATGAGCAAAAAAATGGGTAATAAGTTAACAAAGCTAATTGCATTTGCATGTATCTACATTTTGCATGCAAATCTAAGCTTTGCCTTAGAAAATGATAGCTCTGAACCATTAGAACTAAAAGCAAACTCTGCTGATATAAATCAAGGCGAGCATACAGGAAAATATATTGGGGAGATAGAGTTTGATCAAGGAACTACCCATATCCGAGCAGATAAAGCAATTACACAAACTGATGCAAATAATAAATTATCTGCCGCGATTATTTATGGTAATAAAACTAATCAAGCTCATTATTGGTCAAATATAGCTAAAGATAAACCAGCATTACACGCTTATGCAGATATTATCAAATATTACCCTGACAAAAAAATAATTGAATTAATAGGAAATGCGCGTATTGAGCAAGGAGAAAATTTATTTACAGCGCCCAAAATAATCTACGATATTCAAAAACAACATATTGTATCAACAAGCATGCAAAACAATAAACAGAAAACCATTATAATTTTTCATCCCCCAAGGAAAAAGTAATGACCAAACTTGTAGTAAAAAATTTAAAGAAATCATTTAAATCAAGAACAGTTGTTAACGATATTAGCTTATATGTTAATCAAGGAGAATGTGTTGGCTTATTAGGTCCAAATGGAGCTGGTAAAACAACTTGCTTTTACATGATTGTTGGCATTCAAAGCTGTGATGCTGGTGAGATTTTATTAAATAATAAAAATCTTGCCAAAATGCCTATCCATAAACGCGCACGCCTTGGAATCGGTTATTTACCTCAAGAGGCATCAATTTTTCGTAAAATGACAGTAGCAGAAAATATTTTATCTATTTTACAGCTAAGAAAAAATTTAAATAAAAAATCTCGTTATGAAATAATGG
>JAUIBC010000039.1 GCA_030427555.1 Gammaproteobacteria bacterium
CACTACGGCTAATTCTTTGCCATTTGGTGACCATGCTGGAGCTCCATTAATACCAGAAAAATCAGTAGTCAAACGTCGATGTCCTGTTGCTACATCAACAATGTAAACCTGAGAACGTTTTTTTTCAAATGATACATAGGCAATCTGACGACCATTTGGTGACCAAGCTGGCGACATTATTGGAGATGAGGAGAATAATAAACTCTGTGCATTGTATCCATCCATATCTGCAACTTCAAGTGAGTATGTTGGTTTTCCTCCAGACCTTTTAACTAGTACGTAGGCTATTTTTGTAGAAAAAACTCCTCTATCACCTGTCAATTTATAATAAACTTCATCACTAATATGATGAGCTAAATCTCTTAGTCTATTAGCTTCAACTGAGTACTTTTCACTAAGTAATAATTTTCCTGTTTCTGCAGAATTAATTAACTCAATACTAACACTGTATTTATTATCTTCTACCGGAATAACTCTACCAGAAAGAACACTATCTGCGCCAAGTTTTTTCCAATATCCCAATGGTTGCTCACCATTACGGACATTACTACTAATCACTTGAAATTGTCCGGATAGCTTTAAGTCATCGCTAATGACCTTAACCATATCTTGCGCTTCATCATTAGTTCCAAATGGATTAATACCAATTGGTAAAGCAGTATTTATCCCATGAGTAAGCTCTAAATTTAAAGCAAATGCTGAGCTTACTAAACCAAATAATAAAAACAAAATTCTTATAGAACTTGCTAACACTTCTACCCCCTTGCGTTACCAGGCCTAACTGTTAAACTTATATCTCTAAATAGATTAAATGTTTTAGGATCAGATGGTACTGGCAAAGGTGATGCTTTATAAATTGCATCTTTTGCTGATCTGTCTAAAACAAGATCCCCACTACTTCTTATCAAACTAACATCCAACACTACGCCATTTGGCGCAAGATGAATTTTAAATTGGCTAGACATTTGGCTATTAGCATTTTCTGGCAAAATCCATTTGCTGCTAATAGCGTTTAGAATTAAAGCTTTATATTTATCAACTTCACCAGCTATTCTAGTTCTTTCAGCTTGCTCATATTCAGACTTAATTCTTGCTTCTTCCTGCTCTTTACGCTCAAGCTCTGCTTTCAACCTTGCTTCACGAGCATGCTCTGTTTTGGCAATTTCTTCAGCATTTTTATTTTTAATTTCTGCAAGTTTTTTTGCTTCTAAAGCTTGCTGTTTCCGCAAATTTTCTTGGTTCTCTCTAATTTCTGCAAGTCGTTTTTCTTCAGCAAGCTTTTTATCAGCTATTTCTTTTAATCTTTGTTTCTCTGCTAATATTGCCTTTTGCCTTTCTTGCTCAAGTCGCACTGCTTCACGCTTCATATCAGCAATACGTTTTTGTTCTGCTAATAGCTTACGCTTTGCTTGCTCTGCTTCACGTTTCAACGTTAATTGCCGATTAATTTCTGCCTGTCTTTTACGAGCCTTTATTTCATTAAGGCGATTTATCTCTTCCATAACTTCTTTACTATCAACTGCAACTGCTTGAATTGCTTTTGTTTCTTGATTGTTTATCTCAACTGCTACTTTATGGTTAGTTGTATTGTTATTTTCCTTAACTAGTACTGGTCTATTTTGAGTCCTATCTACAACCAAAAAAATTAAAATCGTCAAATGTAAAAATATAGCGAGAGCTAAAGATATTTTATAACTTTTACCAAAGTTCATCCTACGTTCTCCGTGGATTCGTTAGTTGAATCAGTTAATAGCCCAACCTTTTCAGCTCCAGCCTGTTTTAAAAGGCTCATAGCAACAACAACTTTACCATATGGCACACCCTGATCTCCCTTTACCAGAACTGGCAAATCTTTACCATTTTGTTTGGCTATAGTTAATTCTGCAGCTACTTTTACTTGTAATGCATGAGGATCAAGTGGTTCATCTGGAGTATCAGATACATTTAAAAAGTAGTTACCTGCATAATTTACTGATACGATGATAGGCTCTCTATCACCACCTTTTAATGTCTCACTAGCAGCTTTTGGTAAATCAACAGTTACTCCTTGAGTTAAAATTGGAGCGGTTATCATAAATATTACCAAAAGAACTAACATAACATCTATGTAAGGTACTACATTTATTTCCGAAATAGGCAACCTACCAAAGCGTTTTTTATTTTGCATAACCTATTCCTTAGCATTCTTTTCATTTTGTTCTGAAATCAATACTATTAATTCTTCTTGAAAAAGCTCATATTTATTTAACAAACCATTAACTTTAGTCGAATATCTATTGTAAGCCAGTACAGCAGGAATAGCAGTAAAAAGACCTAAGGCTGTAGCTATTAATGCTTCGGAAATACCTGGAGCCACCATTCCAATAGTCGCTTGTTGCGACTGGCCTAAAGCCTGAAATGAATTCATTATACCCCATACCGTTCCAAATAATCCAACAAATGGAGCAATAGAACCAATAGAAGCAAATATCGGTAAGTGCTCTTCTAATCGCTCAGCTTCCCGAGCACAACTTATTTGCATGACTCTTTGAATATTTTCAAGCAATACTTTTCCTTGCTTACGCATACGAATAAACTCTTTAAAACCAGCATGAAAAATAGAGTTAATTCCGCTAATATTTTCTTGCTTATCTATTTGTATAAATAATTTACCCACATCCGTGCTTTGCCAAAAATTTGTTTCAAATTCCTTATAACTCTTGTTATTTTTCTTATAAAACCATGCTCTTTGCATAATTAAAGTCCAAGATGCAATCGATGCAAAGATTAAAGCTAACATAACTAGCTTAACAACTAACCCAGCATCCCAAAAATAACTAATAAAACTACCTTGGCTAGTCATCTCTCCCCTCCCTCAACATATTATGCATCGCTCTTTTAGGCTTTAAAAATTTATTTACAGAAATAACTTGAATATCTGCCTTTGCTAATAAAACATTATCCTGGTTATACATTTCCTGAGACAATTCAAGAGTGCAAGCATGCATTTTATTAACTACACTTTTTATAGTTAGCATATCATCAAGCTTACCAGGCGAAAGATATCTTACATGTACATCACGAATAGCAAAATATGTATCGCGTTTACCCATCTCAGTCAAAGAAATCCCATTGGCTCGCAATAAATCTGTTCTCGCTCTTTCAAAAAAATATAAGTACTTACCATGGTATATAATACCCATTAAATCTGTATCTTCGACATATACTCGATATTGACTGGTATAAACTTTATCTATCATACTTCTATTTTATCCATCGTTAAACCAAAATGCTGATAAGCTAGCTGGGTTGCTATTCTTCCCCTTGCCGTACGCATCAAAAAACCTTGCTGAATTAGATAAGGCTCAATTACATCTTCAATTGTCCCTTTTTCCTCTCCGATAGCAGCTGCTATACTATCAAGTCCTACAGGACCACCAGAAAACAACTCTATTATAGCTAAGAGCAATTTTCTATCCATTATATCAAAACCATGTAAATCCACGCTTAACATATCTAAAGCTGCTGCAGCCACTTCGGCGGAAATTACTCCATTAGCCTTTACTTCCGCAAAATCGCGCACCCTTCGCAATAATCTATTAGCAATACGCGGTGTTCCTCTTGAACGCATGGCTATAGATTTAGCTCCATCATGTTCAAACTTAACCTTAAGAAGGTTAGCTGAACGAGAAACAATATTGGTTAATGATTCTACTGAATAAAACTCAAGCCGTTCAACGATGCCGAATCTATCGCGCAGTGGTGAGGTTAAAGAGCCAGCTCTTGTAGTCGCTCCTATTAAAGTAAACGGTGGTAATTCTAATTTTATCGAACGTGCAGCTGGACCTTCACCAATCATTATATCCAACTTATAATCTTCCATAGCTGGATATAAAATTTCCTCTATCACCGGACTAAGCCTGTGAATCTCATCTATAAATAGAACATCATTTTCTTGTAAATTAGTCAATAAAGCAGCTATATCACCAGCTTTTTCCAAGACAGGGCCAGAGGTTTGCTTTAAATTAACGTTCATTTCATGCGCAATTATATTAGCAAGAGTAGTCTTACCTAAACCAGGCGGACCAAAAATCAACACATGATCTAATGGTTCGTGCCTTGCAAGTGCGGCATCAATAAAAATGCGCATTTTCATGCAAATACTATCTTGGCCTATATACTCTTCTAAGCTTAAAGGACGAATAGCCCTATCCAGAGCCTCTTCAGATGGAATTTCAACCGAACTAATAATACGATCACTTTCTAGCATTGCTTTGCTTAAATAAAACGAATTACAAAAATGATAACATAGCTTTTAAAAGACCGCATTATCCATTATTACAAACTTTTGCAATAAGAAACATATGTCTACGACTAATATCGGGTATTTGATCATTAAATATGACTATATTTTTACTTTTTTTCCCATTATAGAATGCAACTAGAATAAAAAAACCACTATCAAGGCGAATCTTAATTTTGTCATATTTATAAACACCACCATCTTTTAATTTAATAGACCAATCTCGCCCTGTGTAACTAATACTCTCTAATTCAGGATGCGGCATTCTAGTTTTTGATGCTTTAATTATTTGTAAAAATAAAATAATGGCGAACATGTAAACATACTTAATTTCCACATCCGCTGAGTAGCTCAACAATACTCCAAATATACTTATAATAATTAATAACGCAAAATAATCACGAGATTTATCAAAATTAATTACAAGACCTGATAATTTCAACAAATTTAGCATACTCCTCATCTTCTGGCACAGCATTACCCATAAACCAAGCATATAACAAAGGATCAGGAGTTTTTAAAAATTCATCAAAAGCCTCGCATTCATCTTCACTCATTTTATCAAGATGATATTTAACAAAACTTTCTAAAAATAAATCTAACTCCAACATCCCACGTCGACAATGCCATTTGATTTTTGATTTTGTAAACTCTGACGGCATAATTTCTAATATCCTATTCAATGAGTGAATGTTGCAAGGCTAATAATTTTAGCCTAATATCGATTTTTTACAAGCGAGTAGAATAACAAATGCTAATTAACACAAGAGAATATAAATGCATAAATAACGTTGCAGAAGAATTAATTTTTCAACACAATAGAAATTATTTATTCACTCTAAATTACTTAAGTAGCATCGCAGTAACCGGCAATAACCCAGAACAATTTCTACAAGGACAATTAACCTGTGATATTAATAAAGTAAGCACATCTCACATTCAACCTGGCGCTATTTGTAATATTAAAGGAAGGATAATAACATTACTTAATGCTATTCTTTGGGAAAAAAATTATTATTTAA
Organism: Gammaproteobacteria bacterium; assembly: GCA_030427555.1. Taxonomy (GTDB): domain Bacteria; phylum Pseudomonadota; class Gammaproteobacteria; order Legionellales; family Legionellaceae; genus 2-12-FULL-35-11. The sequence continues at coordinate 5,305 of JAUIBC010000039.1, forward strand.
TTCTCCCCAAAGATTTACAAGAAACAGTGCAAAAAAAATTAAATAAAACTGCCTTATTCTCAAAAATAAAAATCGCGCAAGAAAATAATTTTAATATCTTTGGATTTTATTTACAAAATGCAAATGATCATATACCACTGGAAATCCATTTACCTAAGGAAGAATATGAATTTACCAGTAATTCCATGTATTGTTGTTATCATTTAATAAACGGTTTATATATAATAATTATTAAATCTACAAACTCAGCAGAACTATTAAATAACTTCCCATCTCAACAACTGCGTCAAGATTTAGCCTGGCATAACCTTTTACTTAGAAACCATATATATGAAATTTACCCAAACTCTTCAACATTATTCTTACCACATCGCCTAGATTTACATAATACAAATTACATAAGTTTTACTAAAGGTTGCTTCATTGGCCAGGAAATAATAGCTCGCACACAATATTTAGCAAAATTAAAACACAATATGTATCTATATGAAATTAATACCGATGAAAAATTATATTCTGGACAGAAAATATACGACAAAGATAATCCTAAAGAAATTGGCGAGCTAATTGATTATGCTCCTTTAGGTAATAAAAAATACTTAATAGCCGCAAGTCTTTTTACAGATCACCCTAATGAAATAAAATTCGCAGAGCACTTAAAAACTATTTGTTTAACAAATGATGACAAGATTTAAATTTCCTGCCACTTCCACAAGGACATAAATTATTTAATGGGATCTTCCGATTTACTAATTTATCTGTTGCAGGTAAATGTTTTCCATCTATATAAAACCATTTGTTTTCTACACAAATAAATTCACTTAATTCATGTATTTCTTGTAATTTATTATTTTTTTGCATAAATTTAGCGCTAAACTCAACAAAACCATGTTCTTTTGTCTCATTATAGGAATTTATAACTTTTAATCCTAACCAAATTACACTGTCAGCCCACTGCTTAGCGCTGGACTTTACAAACCCACTAAGCGCCTTTCCAGACATAGTATCAATAATATAATCTATAATACCCTGAGCATAAGCACTATAACGTGAGCGCATTAATTGTTCTGGAGTTACTGGTAATTTTTTACCGCCCACAAAAGGATGACAACACAAATCATACTCTTCATTCGAACCACAGTAACAACTAATTTTCACTATAAAAAGCCCTCATATAGCCTAAAAACTATTTTTAATGTAATATGTACCCACAATCAAACACGATTTTTAATAATGCCAGAATTACCAGAAGTAGAAACAACTATCCGTGGAATTAAACCTCATTTAGAGCAAAATATTATTAATAAACTAGTAATTCGTCAACCAAAATTACGCTGGCCAATACCAAGCGATATAAATAATAATGTACAAAATCAGTGTATTAACAAGATAAGCCGTCGCGGTAAATATATAATATTTCAACTTGAAAATGGCGCTATTATTATGCATCTTGGAATGTCAGGCAGAGTAAAAATCTTAAAAGATTTTATTCCACCAGAGAAACATGATCATGTAGATATCGTTTTTGCCAACAATACAATACTCCGCTACACCGATCCAAGAAGATTTGGATCAGTTTTATGGATATTTGGAGAAGGATTAAATCATAAACTACTTAACAAACTAGGAGTTGAGCCTTTAACCGAAGATTTTAATGCCGATTATTTATTAAAAATTGCCCAAAAACGTAGTATTCCAATAAAATCATTTATTATGGACAGTAAAGTTGTAGTAGGAGTTGGTAATATTTATGCGACAGAGTCATTATTTACAAGCAACATTCATCCACTAACTCCAGCCAGCAAAGTCACAAAACAACAAATGGAATTACTGGTAACAGAAATAAAAAACACTCTAAATTTAGCAATTAAATCTGGTGGAACTACTCTTAAAGATTTCTTAGACAGCGACGGCAAACCAGGTTACTTTGTACAAAAACTAAAAGTATATGGACGAGCAGGTTCTCCTTGTATAAAGTGCGATAATAAATTAGAATCTTTACAAGTTGGCCAAAGAACGACTTCTTTCTGCCCTATTTGCCAACCTAACATATTTTGAATTAATACGTAAGAAATTCTAATGAAGAAATAATTACATACCAACAATCAATTCAGAAATTAAATCTTCAACTGCCATATCTTTACATAGAAAATAATTTTCTCCAGCCCAAAGTGACATAAATTCTACATTATTTAACTCTTTTGCTTTTGCTCTAATCTGCATTGTTTGAGCATTCTGTATTGGATAAGGTAAAATGCTTGATTGATAATTTTGCATGCGCTTAATAAAAGTATTTTCTAATCCTCTAGCCAATTTTCCGGAAAAAGCTTTGGTTAAACAAGTTTTTCTGTTAGAGCCACTAAGTAAGACTTGCTTATAAACCTGAGATATACCTGATTCGGAAGATGCTAAAAATGCACTACCCATTTGTACACCAAATGCGCCAAGATCTATATGTTCAGTAATTGAGGATGCGTTCATTATCCCTCCGGCAGCAATAATTGGAGTAGGAACTATATTTTTTGTCTTACTTATAAGATCTTTTAAAGAAAATAAACCTTGTTCATCATTACCAATAAAACTACCACGGTGTCCACCAGCTTCCTTTCCCTGCACAACTATAGCATCCACTCCAGATATAAATAACTCTCGCACTTCATCAACGTTAGTTGCGGTGCCAATCACGATAGTACCATTGGCATGTAGTTTTTTAATCAAGTTAGGGGCAAGCATCCCAAATGTAAAACTAAAAACCGGTACTTTTTCTTGTAATATTATCTCGAACTGCTCATTAAAATCTGGCGCATATGGAGGATCAACAGCAATTACACGCATATTTAATTCTTGAGATACATTTTGTAATGACTTAATCGCTGCTTTTTGGTTAATATTTGCGATTGGTAATTGGTTATCAATAAATAAATTAACTGCGAAAGGAAGATTTGTAAGTTTTTTAATACCATCTATGGCTAATTTAAGATCCATAGGATGCATATAACCAGCACCAAGGGATCCCAAACAGCCACAATTACTAACACTTGCAACAAGCTCTTTAGTTGTAGCTCCGCCTGCCATCGGCGCTTGAATTATTGGATAACTTACCCCTAAAAGATCTAACAACTTATTAACTTGCTTATTTGATTTCAACATGTTTGTTATTGCTTCATTTGTTGCATAACTCTTTCAACTGTATCTACAATTGTCTTTGTTTTGTAATCGAATTCAATATTAACTAAATCATTAACTTTTTTATTTTTAAAATTAGTAACTCTTAATGTTTCTGGAATTAAATGCAAAGCAAATAAACCTTGTTTCGGATCTGTATCACCAACTGTTAAACTTGAGCCATCAACCGCGATAAACCCCTTGGGCAAAATATACTTCATCCAACTAGGGTTACAATGTATAACCAAAGTTAAACTTTCGCCGGCAAATAAAATCTGAGATATAATAGCTGTCCCAAAAACATGCCCAGCCACTTCATGTCCACCTATTTCATCACCTAATCGTAAACTTCTTTCTACACTTACCAAGCTATTTATACCTAGCTTACCTAATGTTGTTTTACTAAGTGTTTCTGGGATAGCTTGAAAAGATATTTCATTGCCCACAATAGCAACAACTGTCTGGCATACCCCATTAATCGCTACACTATCTCCAATTTTTAAGTTTTTACATAATTCATCAGAAATACGTACTGTGTAATTAAGTACATCCGATCCTTTTTCAATGCTGACAACCGGAAATAATCCTTGAGTTATACCTGAATACATACTGCAATTAACCTCTTATTAAAGTTTAGAATCCAACATGCTAATAGCTTGTTTTGCTGGCATAAAATCAGGATTTTCCTCTAATATTTCACTCAAACCTTTACGTGCCTGCTCAACATTACCTTCGTTTAACAAGCTCATAGCTTTGTAATATTGCTCCTGAACTTTATATGAATATTCTTTTGTTACATGAATATCTTTATTTAACACAGATTTGTCAACAACTGTTAGTTTATTTTTTAATTCAGATGCATTTGTAACTAATTTAGTTGAATGCTGAGTAAAGTAATATTTGGCCTGGTTAAAATATTGGTTAATCTGAAAATGATAAGAAATATAAAACAAAGAAATAATTATTCCAAAACTAATAAATAAAATTAATAAATTTTGCACTTGCTTTAACGATTTTTTGTCTTCCGTTTTCCCAACTTTAGTAGAAGGATTAATTAAAACTTCATCCTTTTGGCTATTTAAGTTATGTAAAGTTTCGTTAATTAAACTCATATTTAACCTCATCTATCTGATATTAAAATTAACTTTAAAATCTGTCTCTGCAACTAGATAATATAGTCAATAAATTTATTCCATACTTAATAAATTATTTTCGCTACTTTTTTTAGCAAATTTAAAAAGCCCCCTCCACCGAGATTGGGCAGCTATAGAGTCTGTATCTTGGATTGCCTTCTTAATTATATTTTTTGTTATATGCTTTATTCCGAGTGAATAAGATAACATTAAAGCCTTATGGCATACTATATTAATCAAACGCGGAATACCTTGAGTTTTTTTAAATAATAAATTTAGTGCTTTAGGTGAAAAGGTTATACCGTGATTTTGGTTACCTTTAGTAGCTTTGCTTAAACGATGATATATATAGCTCTCTAAATCATCTTTTGAAATTGGTTTTAATGTATAAGAGAACGATATTCTTTGTAAAAAATGATGGAAATCAGATATTTTTTCATCTAAATCTAATCCTCCAACCATAACTATCTGGCAAAGCTTCTCACCATCACATTCGTAGTTACTAATAATCTGAATAATTTCCAGACCTTCTCGACTAATGTATTGTGACTCATCAAATATTAAAACTAATTTTTGGTTTTTCTTTTTTAACTCAACAGCCTTAACGTACAATAACTGTGATAATTTACTACCATTATCACAGTCATCATAGCTAACCTTTAGCTCAGTTAAAATATATTGTAATAACTCTGAATAACCAAAATAAGGATTTAGAATATATATAGGTCGATAACTATCTGATATTTTATCAATAAATAAACGACATAAAAGACTTTTGCCAGTTCCAGACCTACCTGTAATTTTTATTATACCATCGTTAACCTCTAAACCAACATTTAACACATCTAAAGACTGCTGATGGTTTTCTAAATTAAAATAGTAGTCCGTATTTGGGAATTGATTGAACGGAAACTCTTTTAAATTAAAAAAGTCTTGATACATTATAATTCTCCAAGAACAAGATTAATTAATCTATGCCATATATCAAAAACGGTTGATTTTCTAGTATCGTATTGAAGAATAAGAAATCTACAGTTTTTGATAATGGCATTAATTCAAGCAAACAACTTTTCAATTTTTCGCTTCATTAACATAGAGCTCATAAGCTTTTGTTAAGTCCTTTTTAACTCCATATCCGTTTTTATACATTATCGCCAACTGGTTACGAGCTAGCATATTACCATTTTTATACGCGTTATCTAGCCAATAAAATGCTTTATCATAATCTGTACTTGTACCAACCCCATTAAAGTACATCAGACCTAAATGATATTGAGAATTAATATCTCCTTGTTCAGCAGCTTTAGAATACCACTTAAAGGCTTCATTCGGATTTTGCGTAACACCTATTCCAGCATCATACATTAATGCAAGCTTAGATTGCGCATCTTTATATCCAGAAGTCGCAGCTTTTATGTTCCATTCAACTGCCTTGGTATAATCTATATTAACCCCTTTACCGGTACTATACATATCAGCAAGCATGTATTGTGACAACGTATTACCTTGGGTTGCAGATTTCTCAAATAAAGCCGCAGCTTTTTGATCGCTCTTCTTAACACCATTTCCATTAAAATACATTTGAGCTAAAACGTAAGCCGCCTTTTCATTATTATTTGCAACTGATTTATTTAACCATTGCAATGCCTTATCCAAGTTCTTAGCTACTTGATTACCATCCAAGTAATACATACCCAATTTATACTGGACATTAGCATTACCACTATTAGCTACTTCATGATATAAATCGAAAGCTTTTGCAAAATTCTTAGCAACCCCATCTCCACTTTCATATTTATTTGCTAATTGATATTTTGCATAAATATTGCCATTATTTGCAGCCTGTTGATATAAACTAGCTGCTTTACTTGAATCCTTGGCAACTCCAATTCCACCATCATATAATCTTGCTAATGCCATTTCAGCTTTAACTTGTCCATTACCTAATGATGAATAACCATTTTCAAAAGCTTGTTTATAATACTTGTAAGCTTCTGAATTGTTTATTGGCATACCAACGCCGGTTTCATTAAATAGGCCCATTTCATACTGAGCATAAATATTTCCACCAAAAGCTGATTTTTTATACCATTCAACAGCTTTTTCCGTTGATTGTCTAACACCAATGCCATGTTGGTACATAAATGCCAAACTATATTGAGCATCAGTTTGTCCTTCTTCAGCCGCTAAAGTATGCCACTCTACAGTCTTATAAATATCTTTTTTAACGCCTTGTCCATATTTGTACATAAGACCTAAGTTATATGCTGCTGTAGCATTTCCAGCTTTAGCTGCCGTAGTATATAACTTCTCGGCTTTTATATAATTATGTGATGTTTCATCATCAGCTTCATAAATAAAACCTAAAGCTGCTTGAGCAGTTGCATTGCCTTGCTCAGCAGCAGAAGTGTAATATTGTCTAGCTTTATCGATATCACGCTGAACCCCAATACCTAATTGATACATATTACCAAGTAAATACTTGGCCAATTGATTTGTAGTAGCCGCCTTCTCATACCACAACTTGGCACTGTTTTCATTCTTAGAAACACCTATGCCATTTTCATACATATAACCAATTTTCACTTGTGCAGGAACACTACCAAATTCCGCAGCTTTTTCATATAATTTAGCCGCAGCACTAACAAAATCATCTGAAGAATTTTTTATTACATAATAATCAGCTAAATAAATCTTAGCTCTTAAATTACCTTTTTGTGCCGCCTTTTTAATTAACGCGATTGAATCTACTTTGTTATTTTTAGTCATTTGTGAAATTAATGCTAAATTATATTGCGCTGGAGCAAAATTTTGATTAGCAGCATCAGTAATTAACTTTAAACCGTAGTCCTTATCACTACTAACATTTATGCCTAAATAACTATACGTACCTAAAATATACTGTGCCATAGCATTTTTAGAGTCAACTGCTTTTTCATACCATTTAACAGCCTGCTCCTCACTCTTCTGTGCCCCTATGCCACGATCATACATAATTGCCACTAACAAAATGGCACCCTCATTACCTTTGTGTGCAGCTTCATTAGCTAATCTAAATGCACGTTCTAATGTGTCCTTGTTATTACTATTTTTTATATAATTCTCTGCCAAATAATATTGAGACTTAGTATGTCCTTGTATAGCTGCCCTTTTATATAATTGCATAGCTTTTTCATGTAAATCATTAATTACCGCTTCATCTTTTGATGCCTGAGCATCTTGTATATACAAACGAGCTAACTTGTACTGAGCATCAGCGATATCTTTATCTGCTGCTTGTTGATAAAGCTGTTCAGCTTTAGCAAGATCTTTAGCCAAACCATCAGGTTTGTCCTGCTTATAACCATTTTCGTAAAGAGATGCTAAAACATATTGAGCGAATGGGTCTCCAGAATTAGCAGCTGAGTTTAGCCAATATAACCCTTCTTTAATATTTTTCTTTACACCATCTCCATTCAAATACATAATTGCTAAATTATGCTTTGCTTTCAAATAATCTTGCTTCGCAGCACTTAGATACCATTCAACTGCCATTTTCTTATCTTGAGAAACTCCATTCCCCTGTTCATACATTTGTGCAACTTTAAACTGTGGCCTAGCATAACCATGCTCTGCTTCTTTTAAAGTCCACTTAAACACCGATAGCGCTTTATTAATATCATGGTCATCAGCATCAACTCTATATTTCAAAGTTATTTTTACTTCGTGTTTAGAATTATCAACGTCATCATCAACTAATTGATAGGAAAGCAATTCTGCCAATGAAATATCTTTAGGGTTTTCAAGATCATAACTACTCTTAAAAATGTCATTTTTACTAATTTGTGGCAACTTAGGATTCAGCAACTGCATATCTTCTTTTTCATAATTTGGTTTTTGCTGAATAGTTACTAATGCTTCTAATTGTTCTTTAGATAAAATATCTCCATTTTCAGCTGCTTTTTGCAACCAATGTATGCCTAAATCTTGGTATTTTTTATTATCAAAATACTGTAAATATAACTGAGCAAGAGCTTGTTGCGACTTGACATATCCTTGTTGTGCGGATTTTGTATACCAATTTATAGATTCTTTAAGATCATGTTTTATACCAAGATTACCTTCATATAATTTTCCAAGATTATATTGTGCCTCTGCATCTCCGTCTTTAGCAGCATCAGTTAACCAGCTTAAAGCCTTATTAACATCTGCAACAGATGCATGACTTGCAATATAAAGCATTGCTAAATCTAATTTTATTTTTTGTGTGCTAGGATATTTCTTGACCGCAGCTTCTAGCCACCTTATAGATTTGACATAATCCTTCTGTACCAACTCACCATCTTGATATAATTTACCAAGTTTATATTGAGCTTTTGCATTACCAATTATCGCAGATTTATGCAAAAGCTGCATGGCTAATTCTACCTTTTGCATATCGCCACTTTGCAAATATAAATTCGCAAGTTCATATTGTGCCTGTGGATTGCTATTGTTCGCTGCTTTATCTAACCAATATTTTGCTTGTTCATTATCCTTTTTAACTCCTTGGCCATATAGGTATGCATAACCACAATAGAGCTGGGCATCGACATTACCATTTTCAGCCGCTTTCTGAAACCACTCAAGAGCAACGTTTGCACCATTTTTTTTATTTAAATAATATTTGGCTAAAAACAATTGGGCAGGCTCGTAACCAGCTGAACCTGATTTTTTAATAAGGTCTATACCACTTTCGGGTTTTTTAGCGACGCCATAACCATTAATATACATTTTTCCAAGATAAAACATAGCTTGTTTATCATTTTGATTAGCCAAACTCTGTAAAGACTTACTAGCTCTAATATAGTTACCGCTATAGTAATCTGATATATAATCAACAGATGATGATGCTGCGGCTCCAATCGGAGATAAAATACAAGCCAAATGTACAATCGTCCTTTTCATGACACTCCCTTATTAATAAATCCAATGCTGCTTACCTTAAGTGCAATGGTTTTAAAAGCATGTTTTTACAGTCTCCATATCTTAAAAAAACGATGCTTCCAAGTGGCAAGACGTAGCATACACTTCAATATATATGTAGCTAATACTAGAAAATCAACATTTTATGGCTGCCATAGTAGACTGTGAAAACAGATCCCTAAAATAACTTATCCGTTAACAATTTAGCACTAAAATTTACCTTTCGGCAAGTTATAAGAAACATTTGACTTTTAATACATATTTTGAGGTTATTAAGTTGTCATTGTATACCAATTTTGTCATTACTTAACATGCAAAAACCTTTGTGATCGTTATTTGTTATATACCCTGCTATTATATTGCTTTGTTTATAAGCATCAATTAACTGTAAATTTACTTTAGGAGTAATAATATTAATATTCCAAGAGCTATCCTCACCTCTATTAATATTAATAAACTGAGATATTAGCTTTGCTTTCCCTTCACTATCAAAAAAACCAGCTATGCTATCTTGAACTCTATCTTCATCTAATACTCTAATTGAATATAAACCACGACCATCATTGAATCTACATAACAAACTATTTAAACTTTGCATGTTTTTAGGATCATTTTTAAGCCAAATTTGTCTGAACCAAGTATTTTTTGCTGTTACAAATTGATCTTTATTGCTATCATCCACATTAACATGACCATTTAA
>JAUIBC010000040.1 GCA_030427555.1 Gammaproteobacteria bacterium
GAGTGGATCAATGTATTGCAAAAATTAAGTTTAAACAACGAAATTGGAATAATTAGTAGTAATTCCTATAAAACGGTAGAGTTTGTTTTAAAGAAGCATAATATTTTCCATTATTTTAATTTTGTTTATTGTGATAAGTCGTTATTTGGTAAGAAACAATGTTTAAATAAACTTATAAAGCAAAAATATTTAAACCCATTAAATACCTATTATGTGTGCGATGAAGTCAGGGATATTGAAGTGGCACAAGAGGTTAAAATAAAGTCGATTGCCGTTGATTTTGGATTTAATTCACATGAAAGACTAAAGATAGCTAATCCAGATTATTTAATTGCTAATGTTGACGATATTTTTAGTATATTAATAAGGTAAGATGTACATGCAAGATTATCAGGTTAAGTTTGCTAGGCATACAAAGAAATAATGCGGAAGAATTATGGCCATTAAAATTTCATTTGTTAAACAAATACCTTCTAATACACTTAAAAAAATGGATGAAGGTTTACTAGAATATGAGTTAAGCTGTGGGATACATGTTGATTATACACCATTTGCTTTTGAGTTATATAACGATAAAAATGAGATTATTGGTGTATTAGACGCATTTTCTTCTTATTCTTCAATTCATATTAGGGATTTGTGGATTGATAAAAATTATCGAAGACATGGATATGGTAAAAAATTAATTGATAAGTTAGAAGAATATTGTAAACTTGAAGGATTCAGCAATATTAATACGGCATCTTGTGAATTTCAAGCCCCTAATTTTTACAAAAAATGTGGGTTTCAAGTTGAGTTTATTCGTAAAAATCATGATAACCCAAAACTAACAGTAACAGGTTTTGTTAAGTTTTTTAAATCTAAGTGAAGCAAATAGTAGGTTACAGAATTGAATCAATAATCTCTCCAATGTGGTTATACAGGATTGATAGATGAGATTCATTATCAAGTAGATGTATTCTACAGTTTTGCAAATATTTTTTGAATATTTCTGCATGAGATACTGGTACTTGTTTATCTAACTTACCTTGCCAAACTGATATTGGGAAATTAATTTTTGTTAAATTTATATTCCAAGGCTTGGTTAATAATCGCATTTCCTTCGTCGCTCCATTTACTCCTTGGACAAAAGCCTCTGTTGACCATTTTTGTAACTCTTCAATCCTATTTGTAGTTTGTAATATTATTTGATCAGGTTTTGGCAAATATTTACAAAATTTCTCTATAGTTTTTAAATTAGATATTTGTTTTTTATGTAGGCTCATCATTAACCTCGCAAATCCAGGAATATTGCGAGCCAAATTATTAAAAATACGATAGCCTATTTTCATACCAACTTTAGCTTCAGGTAAAGTTGTTGGTGCTAAACCTGAGACAATAGCAATACCTTTAAGTCTATTTGGTATTTTATAAGCACAAGCAACAGCAAATGCAGAGCCACCAGAGTGTGCAATAATTGAGAGTTTATTTATTTTTAAGTTAGTTGCAAGTTCACTTAAATCATCAACGAAAGACAATATAGTATGTTTGGGATTTGGTGATGATAATCCCATGCCAGGCCTATCAATTCCATATATACAACAGTGTTTGCTTTTAGCTATATCTTGAAAGTCCAAAGCTTGAAGTCTTGATCCTGGGGTACCATGTAAATAAAATATTGGGAATCCGTCATTGTCACCGGTTCTGGAAAATCCAAGCTTTCTGCCATCTTTTAGATTTATAATTAAGTTTTGATTGTTCATGACTTACCTCAAGTTAAACTATTTTTTGCATAATATTGCATTGCTTCAACAATGAATTCACAAAGCTTTGGATGATATAGTGAACAAAATTTAATAAAATTTTCATCTTGTTTATAGGCGTTAGCTAAATTTAAATAGCTTGTCTGATTAAACTTCCATAATGGTTTAATTAGAAGGTAATGTTGATAAACTAAATTTTGCACATGCGGACTATTCGCCTTAATATTTGCGTCTATAGCCGCAGCCATTTGTCTATAAAATTTATCTCCATCACCTTTAAATTTCTCAAAGTCTTCCTGTGTCCAAGAGCTGATTTTTTTGAAAGACTCATCTATTTCTTTTTGAGTTAAAACGTTATGTTCAACAAGGTACTTTGTATATTCTTGTTGAATCTTATTATTGCGCAAGCGCATTGGATCAAAAAACTCTTCAACTTGCATGGCTATTTCACCTCGTAAATGTAAAACTGTTTTGTCTATAGTTTTAAGCATCTGATTAAGCTTTTTTAATTTTTCTTGTAATAACATCTTATGAGTATTCAAAGATGAAATTTTATTAAAATTATCTTTACTTAAAATTGCCTGGATATCTTTTAGAGAAAAATCTAGTTCACGATAAAATAAAATTTGCTGCAGTATTAATAACTGTTCTTCTGCATAATAACGATAATTATTAACGTCAATATAAGCTGGTTTAAGCAAGTCTATCTCATGATAGAAGCGTAATGCACGCGTACTTACACCGGAAATATTTGCGAGCTGTTTTATTGTATATGTCATAATTATTCTCTTTTTGACAAAATATATGATAATGGTTTGCGTAACGTAAAGGTCAAGCTTTAATTTGAAATATTATTTATAATAGTAAAACTCATGATAAGTCTATTGGTATTATGAAAAACCATTTCAATCAAACAATTAAAAAAGCTTATAATAAGATAGCTGATATATGGAATAAGGAAAGACAGTGGTATATTGAGCAGCCATCTATTGATGAAGCAATTAAATATTTGAAACCTTCTGCCAGTATTCTAGATGTTGGTTGTGGTTCAGGTAAGCCAATAGCTGAATATTTGCTAAAGAGCGGCTTTGATGTTTATGGCTTAGATTTTTCTGAAAAATTAATCAAATATGCTGAGAACATTATCCCGAAAGAAAAGTTATTTATAACTGACATATGTGATTTTACGACCGATATTAAGTTTGATGCCATAATTTGTTGGTTTACTTTGTTCCATATTCATGCAGATAATCATTTCGATGTATTGAAAAAATTTCATTCGTTCTTGAAGCCCAAAGGTATTCTGTTAATTACATTTGCCGATACTAGCTGTGAGCCTGATGGTGCTAATGTCAAAGCAGTTGATAAGTATACTATTGAATCAGAAATGTTTGGTGAGAAATTTTGTCATAGTGGTAATCCAGCTTCGGTTAATTCAAAGTTAATGAAAAAAGCTTCTTTTGAAATTATCACAGATAAAATAGATCAGCCAGGGAATCAGGTTATTTTGGCTAGATGTAAAATAAAATAGGAGTGCTAATGTTAACTATTAGGTTTGCAGAGAAAACTGATTATGATGATTGGCATAGAATATACAATATGTACCTAGATTTTTACACAACTAATCTCTCTCATGAACAATTAACGCAAGTATGGAATTGGTTTTTCAATGCTGAAAAGCAAATACATTGTTATTTAGCTGTAAATGATAAACAAATTATAGGGTTAGCTCATTTCAGAGAATTTTTGCGCCCCATTAAAGCAACTACTGGTATTTTTATGGATGATTTATTTGTTATGCCTGAATATAGAGGTCTGGGAGTCGCTCAGAAATTGATAGGCGCAATTAAGCAATATGCTATTTACAATAATATTGATATTATTCGTTGGATTACCGCTAAAGATAATATTAAAGCAATTAATATTTATAATAAGTTAGCAAGTCAAACTAAGTGGGTAACATATGATCTAGGCATTGACTAGCGAGAATAACATCCAAAGATATTTGTTTTAGGTAAAGCTTTATGTATCAATTCGTATAAGGATTCTCGATAACACACATAATTATGCCCACCAGCAAATTCATATAAAGTCACATCCATGTTTGCGCTTTGCATATAGTCTTTAATAGTTTGTACTGAATCATAAGTTGATGTAATTTGAACTTCACCATCTTCAAACTCAAAGGCAACGGAATTTTTTTCAAATGTTCCAACTTCGAAAATAAATTTACCTAACTTTTGCGAGTTATCTATAAAAGTCTTAAGAAAATCTAATTTTTGCAATAAAAAGCAAGGTGATTGCATTATCACTTTCCCAAAACTTTCAGGGTAAGTTAGACCAGCATAGAAAGCCGTGCAACCACTCATTGAAGAGCCAACTAGTATCCTTGAATTAGGATTATCATCGATATTTAAATGATACTTACTAATTAAATTCGGTATGAACTCTTTAGTTAAGAAATTTGTAAACTCTGTATTGCAATTATATTCATAATTACGTGTTGGTCCATCAGCACAATCTAAAAAAATTGCTATACAAGGTGGTATATCATTATTTTTAATTAATTCTTCTAAAATACAGCGCGCAGGAATATAGTCTAAATAACTACTGCCATCTAAAAATACTAATAAAGGATATGTATGTTGCGATGTATGGTCATAATTATTTGGTAAGTAAATCCAGTATTTTCTATCTTCTACCAAACTTGAATTATAATGAGTCGAGGTTAATTTATACTTGTCTGCAATTAACCTATTTGCTTTAGTTAGTTCATCTCGCGCTAGTTTAATTTCTTTAAAAGATTTGGGAATTGTAGGGTGGGAAGGCGCATTTGGTAATTCAACTATTGATTCTTCACCATATATTTCGATTGGATTATCCATGTCTTTAAAATATGTAATTTTATTTTTATTACGAGAGTCTAGCTCAACCCTGCCAGCTTCAAATAAAAATCCTAGTAAGTTATTAAACCAATTAAGTTCCTTGCTTGGGCGTGGGTAAGTTATAGTAGATACAGAACTAGCCGGAATTTCAAATTTTTCAAGTTCATCATATAACTTAACTATGTTATAAGCTCCTCTAGCATCGGCAGGTAATATAAGAGTTAAATATGCAAGTTTACTATTAGGAAAATGAACAAATTTACTTGTCATTGTAAAATCATATCCAGCCAATGAACTCAACAAATAAATGGAAGCGTTACGGCTTAAGTCATCCTCGCTTAGTTTATATATAAATGTAACAGCACAACTTTCTGGCCGCTTTGCAATAGTTTCAATTATTGGAGTTTTAACAGATTGAAACCAAGCATCTTGCTCGTGACTCTCTAGTTTAGAAAAAATCTCTAAAAATTTAAGATTCATGTGAGATAAATTTCCTTGTTATTAAATATTTTGTGTTTAGGCTTATACCAATATACAATTATAGTTTGAATATCTAGATTATATAATATATGAGTTTAATTTTCAGACAAGCAAGTATCGAAGATTTGAGAGCAATAATACAGCTTCTAAACGATGACGATTTAGGAAAAACTAGAGAGTCTGCAAATGCGCAAATAGATGAAAGCTATATTCAAGCGTTTAAGAAAATATCAGATGACTCCAATCAATATCTAATGGTAGCAGTACAAGATAGTGAAATAATTGGAACTTGCCATTTAACTATTATGCCATCCCTCACTTATCAAGGCTCAACACGCATGCAGATTGAGGCTGTTAGAATTGCAAAAAATTTTAGAGGTCAAAGGATAGGCAAAAAAATGATGAATCAAACATTAAAATTTGCACAAGATAATCAGGTGAAGATTGTGCAATTAACTACGAATAAGCTTAGGGATTCTGCCAAAAAATTCTACGAGCGTCTTGGATTTACCGCAACTCATGAAGGGATGAAACTGTTTTTAAAGAATTAATAAATTATATGTGGAATGAAAAATTAAATAAAATTGATAAAAATAAGACTCCAATACTTGCAGCTAATTTATGGGGTAATGGTATTCATAAAGTTAAATTAATTAATGCAGGTATTAATTTAGTCTATTTTTTTGAAGTACTGGATTGCAGATATTATCTACGCTTAACCCACGCGGACTTACGTTCAAAAAAGGAATTAGAAGCGGCAATTATTTATCAAAGATATTTATTTGAACATGATGCTCCTATTTGCGAGCCTATAAAATCTCTAAATGGTTTGTGGTTTGAATCTATTTGGCAAGGTGATGATGAGTTTCTTGCGCATGTATGTAAAGAAGTTCCAGGTCAACCAATAACTTTTGAATATAATAATTTAAATTTATATAAAAAATGGGGTATTGCATTAGGCAAGTTACACAAGGCTGCTTTGTTGTATGATAGTGGAACATATAATTATACTTCATGGGATAAATCTATTGCTGAGATGGAAGGGTATGTAGAAAATGAGGAAAGAGCAGTAAAAGAAACTTTAAGTAATGTTTCTCAATTTTTAAAAAATAGAAAGCAAACTTCAATTAATTATGGATTAACGCACGGTGATCATAGAGAAGGTAATGTTTTAACAGATGGCAAGCAAATACATATTATTGATTTTGATTTGCCATCTTATAACTGGTTTACAGAAGATGTATTTCGACCATTTTTTGACTCTATAGTAAATGATGAGTTAAATTTCCGAGATAAAATAAATCCTTACCTTGATGGATACTTATCAATTATGCCAATCGATAGTATTGATTTAGATGCATTTCCTTGGCAAATACAAATGAAGTGTTTAGAAATATATTTATGGACTAAGAACAATTGGAATGATGACTCTGCACCTGGTGGTAATAATACCAAACGGTGGCTTAATAATATTTATAATAAAATAATTAAGAAAGATTGGTTCTCAGGTCTTAATATTATTGAAATTAAAGGAAAGCCGTGAGAGAAATAAATAAATTTAGTGTATCTCAACTGATTCCACTAATAAGAAACCGTGAATTAAGTGTTTCGACACTGATAGAAGCTTATATAAAACATATTAAGGCAATTAATCCTTTAGTTAATGCTCTAATACAATATGATTTCTCAAAATTACAAGAAGATGCATATTTAGCTGATAAAAAGCTTAAACAGTCTAACTTTATTCCAGAGCCATTTTTTGGTATCCCATTTACAGTTAAAGACCTTTATTCTGTGCCAAATTATATTGTTAGTTGTGGTACACAGGATTTGTCATCAAGAAACAACGGTTGTTAAGCGTTTATTACAGCAAGGAGGCTTATTGCTTGGCTTAACAAATACACCTGAAATGGGAGTGTCATTAGAAACAGATAACTTAGTTTACGGGCGTACGAACCATCCATTAAATCTTGATTATTCATGTGGTGGGAGTAGTGGAGGTGAAGCGTCTCTGATTGCATCCTATGGTTCTCCTTTCGGGATAGCAGGTGATCATGGCGGAGGTGCAAGGCATCCTGCGCATTGTTGCGGAGTTTTTTCTTTAAGGCCATCTTTGGGACGCTTTCCACAAACTGGAACAGTTGTGCCCAAACGAGGATTTGTTGCATTAACAAGTAGACAAGATGCGTAGCTGATTTAGAAATGGCATTGCATTTAATGCAGGGTGGAGATGGTTTAGATCCTTATGCAGAACTAGTTATACCTAAGAATCAAACTATTACTTCTAAAAAGTTTAAGATAGCAAATTTACTTGATGCAACTTTTTCTGAATTTGATCCGGCAATTTTGCAAACAATTGCAACGGTTTATAGAGGTTTAGCAGATAGGCATATTGTTAAGACAATTTCTTTCGATTTTGAGGAAGGTTTTTCAATTGCTAAACAACTATTTCAAGCTGATGCAGGACTGGGATTACAGCAATTATTAAATAAATTAGATACAAAAAAGTATTCGCCACAATTAAATGCTTGATTAAATGAACAACCTAAAAATGCATTATCGCTTGATAAATATTTAGCATTATGGGCAAGTTGGGATGAGTATAAAATTAAGTTTCTTAAATTATTTCAAGATTATGATGCTATTTTGTGTCCAGTAGCACCACAATGTGCGTTACCACATGGAGAAACAATAAAGTCACAAGCAGTTTGGCCATTAATTCGTTATACTGCGAGTATTAGTTTAACAGGAGGAGTGGATTCTAAAACGTACACGGCATTTAACTTTAGATCAGGAATCTTTCTGGTCCTATGTTTAATATTTCTTGGTGGATTCATAATAAAACTTTTAAATCTCACTTCTAAAATAGCCGTTCTTTTAGGTTTGCTATCTCGGGCAGGAATAGTGACTTGAATTTCTCCCTGACAAGGAGAGTCACTCACCAAATTCCATAATTTTTCACCACTCTTTTTAGAATACATCGATTTCTTGTTGACTGTTCTGTCTTGTCGAGCCATAATTACAAAATGAGATTGATTCATAGATGCTACTTCAAATAAATCATAGATATCCGCTTCTCTATCACAAACAGTGACTACTCGGATATTTTTTAATTCAGGATAATTATTAGCGTTTTCAAGAGATTCAACCCACCGTATACTTTCTTTTTCTTCTATCGGAATGGCGATATTATGACTTCTTTTTTTTAGCTCTTTTACTTCTTCATCCAAGAGAGGTCTAGAACTAATTTTTTGATCTAATAATCCTATAGGTAGTCCATCCGTAGTCACTGCAAATGTTGTATGCATCACCAAACCATGTGTTTGAAAATTAGTTGTTTTAGACCGTATTCTAGCCGCTATAACTCCCAACCCTTCAGTTTTTTTGTGGTTTTTATAAGAAATATAACTTGTGTCTTGGATGGCTAGTATAATTAGATATTCTTGAGCTCGTTCAATTGTCTTAGTTATATGGCTATCTAAAATTTTTTTGTCAGAAACTGCATCGTTTTGGAAAAATCTATAAGCAGCTTTACTTTGGTGCCAATCTTCACACGCTTGATTTATTGAGCGTTCAGGAGAATTAGCAAAACTATCGGCTATTTTTAAAAGCCTTTTACTTAATCGTTTATCACCAAAATTAACTATACCAAACTCACTCTCTGCCCATCCAGTAGATGGATTATTTAAATTCCCTTTTATCATTGATTCTCATTATTAGACTAAATCCTGGTCTTATTTATAACAGAGAATTAAATTAAGGGAATAATTTTCTTACAATTTATAGAGTTATGGGTAATAGTAAGGTTCTTAGGAGAGGGGTAACTGGTGACAGTTACTCCTTATCCGACGTGCTTCTCTCCATTTGCCCATATTGAGTATTTATTTGCACGCTATGATTTTAAGTCATAATTAATAGAATTTCGCAAAAGCGCGAGTCTATTCGCGTGTTTGTGATAGCCTCAGCAAAAAATCTGTATTAAACTCAGGCTGTGATTATTTAGAGTATTAAGAAATACATAACAATAACGATAAAAGATAAAAACTTGTTTTGTAGTGTATAAAATAATAAACTCGGCGATAAGGCCTTAATTTCATAGACATAATATTTTAATTGGATGAAATGACTTTTTAACTCCTTAACGGTAGAAATATGCCAATAAAAGATGGATACGATTTACAAGAACGTCAATATAGACATAAAAAACAATATCCGGGAATTCGATTGTGGGATCGCTCGAAACGACGATCAGAACTAGGATTTGCATTTAATAATATATATAAGGTTAGTGTTATAATCATCTCCCTGTTACTTTTAGCAAGAATTAGTAATGCAAAAATCAATAATAGCAAATTTATTATTAAAGATGATACAAATGGATGCGAATCGGACAATGAGAGAGCTTTGTATAGTGCGATCAGGCGGGATCAAGTTGATCTTGTTAGAATCTTGATGAGATGCAATGTATCCAAAGTAAGTTTCGATGGTAAGGATTGGGGTATTTTAGAACCGTATACCTACTTAGGAGTAGCTGCACGGTATGGTAACGAAAAGGTGGCAAAATTTCTTCTACATCACGGTGCTAATGTTGATGATGAAATATATAGAACTATAGATAATCAAGACACTTCCCAGCAAAAAACTGCATTAGAAGAAGCATTGGTCTATTCCGGCTCAGAGCATGCACCCAATCCAAGTTTACTCTCTGCATTATTAATAAAAGGTGCAAATGTAAGCAAAGTAAATTCTAAAGTGCTATCGTCTTTTACCTATCACGCTGCTCATTCTACGGCCCGGATTGTAGATGAGTTAGAACTATTATTACTCGCAGGCCTATCTCCAGACGCAGCGTGTGACTCTAAGGGAACACCGTTATTAGCAAAATTTGTCAACTGTTATTTAGGAGAAAGTATCGATGGAGTAGAGTTTGCAAGAAAACTCATTGATTACGGTGCTAATGTTTTTTATGTTGATGGGGACGGAAAAAACTACTTGCATAAGTCCAAAAGTGGAGTGCTGACGCAACTGCTGATTGATGCTGGCCTTGATGTTAATGCTCTAGATCAGGAAGGAAAATCGCCACTTGATACTTGTAATTATTCTTTTATGCATACAAAAGCTGAAAGGCTGGTAATAGCAGGTGCTAATATTACGCAATTAACACTACACCAAGAAGTCGTCATTTCATCACCATTTTTAATGCAAACATTGGTTAATGCGAACTTGGCAGATTTTTCGCTATTGGATGGTAAAGGTAGAACGCCTTTACATATCATAGCGTTCGGACGTTTTGATAACCATTACACAGTCATCCCAAGTCTACTTGACACTTTAGAATATGTTTTACGCCATACTACTGATGTTAATATAAATTCTATAAATCCTGTAGACGGCTCTACGCCATTACATGAAGCATTTATTTGGAATTGTTTAGGACCCTCCCAATATACTTACCGTCCCGATTTGGTTATAGATGAACATCCTCAGACACAGGTTATAGATATGCTCATAGATCATGGTGCTTACCCACAAAAAGATTTTAGAGATCGTACGCCGTTAATGCGATTATCTTTTAGCTATGATAATGCTAACTATGCTAAGGAGATTATCAACCGATATGCGCGCTTTGAAGCCGAATACTACGGAATAGATCCAGAAGTTTATAAACAGGAATTATTAACTACGTTATTAGACGATGCTTGGATGCATGCCAGGATGCGTGATTTTGTTGTTTTGGGCGCAGATCCAGAAACCGTGGCTCAATTTTGGCACAATGTAGATCAATCTCAGAATTTGAGTATGTCATGCCGCGGTTTTGTTTCTTAACCCCAGTCCGTAGGTATCTGAAAACTTCATATTGTCGATTTGAGGTTATTTACAGGCGCTGCTATGTTTAAGGTAGGAGACCATCCAAAATCGGGGGGCTAAGCCGCTAATGGCAAACTTGATTCATCATTCTGCTCCATCTTTGAGTACCAATGGCAAAATGTCTGTCGCAGCTCTTTATTCAGGGTTTTAATCCGTACTTGGGGTTCTGTGGCAACACATACATTTCCAAGGAAATTTTATATTTTCTAACGCTAACTCTATTGATTTAGAAGAGATCATCAGGCAATTACTCCTAGAAGCTAAGCCCGAAAATATTGAAGGATGGCATAAAATTAAACAATCAAAAATTTCTGAGGTTTGCGCTTAGACCGCCAGTATAATAAAATTCAATATCAAACTTACTTAACTTACGTTGAAGTTCCTTGAAAGCATTATCACGCCTGGATAAATTTAATAACTTATTAAATTAAATGTTTTTTGTAATAACCACCTATTATTTTGTTAATAAATATTGCCTTCAGGCATTAAAAAGCGCATAATGGTAATATTTTATTACCATGGCGTCAGGATTTATTATGTCTAGTTCACTTTTTAAAAATTATGCAGAACATATTGAAAATTATACAAGAAGGAGAGATCTTGAGGAATACCGAGCTAACCTATCAAAATTGGAAGCTATAATTGCTACTAAAAATATATCTGTTGAAAAATACGAAAATATATACCATAGAAGCTCACATTTATTGTCGTTATTAAACACATATAGCAATAATTATAATAATAGATACAGGACTCACGAATATCAGTTATCAGATAAGGAAAAATCTATGGCTGGTAAGTTTTCAGATGCTATCGTTCTAATTGTAAATATACTTACTTCCGAATCTCAGAATCTACAAAAGAATAAACATTTATTTAGTAACTACATCGCTACTAATCTAATCCCTAAACCAACCATGCAGGATAAATTAATAGGGTTTGGACTCATGTTTTTAGCTACTATTTTAGCCATTGGATTGACAGCTCTTACTATATACGTTGGTTTTATGATGGCGCCAGGATTTCATCCTTATTCAGCGCGAATTGGATGCTCAATAGTTATGGCATTATTAATTGAATTCACAGGTTTGTTAATATCAAGTATACCGTTCATAATTGGTTTAAATATATATAAAGATAACAATCCTAGTCGAGATGTGATTGTTCAAGCAATGCAAGAGTTTGTATTAGTAACTGATGAAATATCAAAAACAGATGAGCATATTTCAAGTACTTTAAACTATAATTCCATAAAAGTGTGAATGCCTCTAAAAGAATACTTTAGATAAATACACCAAATCTTTTATTTGCAACCTTTGCAGTTGATTTTATTTGTGCATGGATACGGCGGAAGAATTTTGATGAACAATGTTTAATAATGCTTCTTTGATATCCATTGGTAAAGTACTACCATCTATTAACTCATCAGGGTTGGTAGGTACGGAGTTACTAGTAGATTGTATGGTTTTTATAATTACAGCATATATTTTAAATACTTTAGCAGTATTTTCTGAAGTTATAGAATTTTGTTGTTGCATGCTTGTAAATATTTCTAGCAATTCAGGGGATGCTTCTGGTAATGCATCAAAATAATCATATTTAATTGGTATGCAAGACCCAATTAGCAATTGAATTATTAGACACGATGATTGATTATTTAAAATATCTCTATTACTTTTCTGAGATAAATCGGCTTTTAATTCTTGCAATACAGCTTTAGCCAATACAAATTCAGTTATATTATTTATTTTGGTGAGCATTGTTTCACGTAATTTCAGCTGTATTTGCGTACCAACTTCGGTGGAAGGCTGTCTTAATAAATTATTGTTTGCTCTACAAAACTGTGCATTATGTATGGCATATGCCGCATAATATAAGTAGTACGCATCACCGATGCGCTTTCTTTCTTGAGGAGTTAATTCTTCCTGTGTAAAGTCCCACTTGCTCTCATTATCTGTGAAATAATCTTTAATAAAACTAGATAAATTTATGGGATATTCATAACGAAAAGTTTCATCATTATGTCTGTATTTCTTTAATTGCTCTAAGCTTTTAAACCAATCCTCACTTTGTAAAGCGTTCTCAATTGCAGGTATTGTATAAGTTAAAATTTTACTTCTATCTGTATATTTGTTTAGTTTATCGTATTTTTCATGCGTAAGAAGTTCAAAGCTTATATAACTAATATCGCATATTGTACGGTTAGATGCCATATATTTGACTAAGCACTCTATTTCATCTTTAGATAGTGGTTGGCTAAAGGTTAAGCTATACGCATTGATACTTGTATTTCTATCTAATATAGATTTTAATTGGGCCTCATAACTGCTATCTGCTGATTGTGGAGGTATATCGTTTTGTTTCTGGAATTGGGTTGTTTGTGTAATAGAATGCGAGTATACATCTAGCATGCTGCGCGTAACGTCATGATTATAATCTAAGCCTACATAATGAAACAGGCGTAGTGATTTACCGCTGCAAAGACGATCGAAATTTGTTAATAGCAATGGTAACCATGCGAATACATTGATTATGTTAAAAAGCAAATTTATGTTTTCCATGTGTTTTTTCTGCTCTGCAAATCCAATTTCCGCAGACTTTTTTGCCGCCATGATTTTACTTGATTTTTCTTTATTAAAATATTGTTCTTGGAGAATGTGAAACTTTTCTGAAGAATATCTGGCTTCAGTTAAATACTTGTCAAACTGAGATTTTTTATTGGCATATTTACTATAATTTAAGACTGGATTATGTCCTGAACTAGAAAATTTAGATGATTCCATAGATAATGCCATATGATTATTACACAGTGGTGAAATAGCAACATATGGATGAAGTAAAGCAAACACTACTAGTAGCCAAACATCATCTTCAGTGTAGTGGGATTGGTTAATTAAATCTTTTTGGCAATTTTCAATATTATTTTTAGCGCTCCATAGCCTTGATTCTGCGTCAAATATGGAATGTTTGTATATTGCTTTATTATATGTATGCAATACATTTTGTGGGTCTAATTTATATAAATGAGGCAATAAAGCTTTTAGTTTTTTGAAGTCGCGCGTATCCATAGCTTCAATAAAGAAATACATAGTGATGTGTTGATGTTGAGAAATCAACCTATCTCTATTAGTGTCTGTTGTTACCTCTAACCAGTATGATAAAGCCGCTCTTTTAATGCTTTGCGTAGACACATCAAGAGAGTTGTTAGTTAACATGGTTTCTATATCAGCGCGTTCAATTTTTGCAAACATAACGATCCTGGCTTATCCTAAATTTGAACTATTGTAACCCATTTTTGCTTATATGACAAATTTATTATCATGTCATGTTGTGGTAATTTTATTCCGCATGCCAAATAATATGTCAAAAGGTATTTTACATAATGATTTAACATCAACCTAAAACTTTATTTGTTTACCATTGCGTATGACATTTTACAAAAAATATAAATAATAGTTAAAGATGATCTTTCATCAAGGAACTCCTATTAATTAAAGCTCATCAAATATAGCTATGTTATAATTAAGGTACGTAGTATCTACTAATGTTGAAAAGAAATACATTCGACTAACTATAAAATAATGGCGACAATTATATTTGATTTTGATGGCACTATTGCTGATATGTTTGAGATTGCATCTAATATTATTATTAATAATTCTAAATATCTTAAATGTAAGCAACTAACCAAACAAG
>JAUIBC010000153.1 GCA_030427555.1 Gammaproteobacteria bacterium
TGTGGGTACGTTGCTAATTAGAAAATACGCTGAAGCTAAACAGATAATAGATATACCAAATACCCGTAGTTCACACACAGTTCCTACGCCACGTGGAGGTGGGGTTTCTTTTGTTATTAGTTTTTTATTTGTAGCACTTATTGCTAAATATTTTAAAATAATTCCGGTAAATCTAAATTTGTGGGAATTTTTATCTTTGGCTATTATTGCTATTTTAGGGTTTTATGATGACAAAAAACCTTTGTCTCCGCTACTGCGTTGTTTGGTGCAGGTTATTTCCGCAATTATTGTTTTGTTTTCGTTGTTGCCAATACCATCATTATCTACAAAGTTTATAGTTATTAACCCTGGGTTTTTATTAAATGTTTTGATTGTTTTATATCTTGTGTGGCTTTTAAATTTATATAATTTCATGGATGGAATCAACGGTATTGCAAGTTTTGAAGCTATTAGCGTTAATTTAGGAATGTGTGTTATTTATTGGTTAACAGGATATATGCAATTAATTCCTAATATATTGCTATTGATAATTGGAGTAATTGGATTTTTACCTTGGAATTTTCCTAAGGCAAAAATTTTCATGGGAGATGCAGGTAGTAGTTTCTTGGGATTTATAATAGGTATTTTTTCTTTACAAGCTTTTGTTCTCGATAGCCAATTATTTTGGAGCTGGCTAGTTTTATTGGGGATTTTTATTGTAGATGCAAGTTTAACTTTAGTAAGACGTCTTTTAAATGGCGAAAAAGTTTATCTTGCTCATTGTAACCATGCATATCAACATGCAGCTCGTAATTTTGGTAGTCACATTCCAGTTACACTTGGGACATTATTGATTAATATTATTTGGCTTTTGCCAATATCGATATTAATTAGCATGCATTATCTTGATGGTTTTTTAGGGTTATTAATTGCTTATATTCCTATTGGCGCGCTATGTTTTTGGCTAGATGTTGGTAAATCCTAATTAAAACTTTTATTTCACATTAAATTTTGGTACAATTCTTTTCCATTTTTCTTAATGTTTAGTTAAGAATATTTCTGTATAATTATTATATAACAATATTATGTATGCAAAATGTATATGTCTTATTTGTTTTGCTGGTAATAATGGATGGCTCTACGGAAAGCACCTAATGAGTCCAATGAAGCTTTAAGTAGTAAAAAACAATGCTACTTCTAGGGAGAATTATTATGTTAATTTTGACAAGACGTATTGGTGAAACGCTGATAATTGGCGATGATGTAAATATTACAGTTTTAGGCGTAAAAGGCAATCAAGTGCGTTTAGGTATCAACGCTCCAAAAGATGTTTCTGTGCATCGTGAAGAGATATATCTACGCATTCAACAAGAAAGAACTCCATCTGCTGATAGCGTGGTTGAGCATGATAAAGAAGAGCTAGTTGAAGAAGCCGTTGATGCTTAAACTTTTAAATACTCTTTTTTCCATCAGTAAGATATCATGGTATTAAAACTGTTTGGTTAATCTTTGAAATATTTTCAAATCCAAGATTAGCCAATCAGATTTTTATTAATTTGATTTGGAGATTGTTGCTTCCCCAGATTTTAAGCTAATTACCTCGCCATTTTTGCAAGATAACTGTAACTCTCCTAATGTGTTAATACCAGAGCAAATTCCTTGAATTCTATTATCTAAATTAGTAACAGTTATGTTCTTACCATATAGATAATCATATTTATGCCACAACTCAAGAAAAGTAGCAAATCCATGATTTATTAATATTTTAAAGTTTTTTTGAATTTTAGTTATTAGCAATGCGATTATTATGTTTCTATCATAGTTTTTTTGGGTAATATCAAATAACGATGCCCAGTTATTTGTTGCTTGTGTTTTAAAGTCAGAGTTAATATTAATTCCTAATCCGGCAATTACACTAATAGATTTCTTCTGAGATTCTGTCGAATTAGCATTAAAACTATTCTGCGGTTCCGCGCTTTGAGTATTTGCGCAGCCTGAGTTTGAAGCAAGACCTTGAATAGGCATAATGCTGTTTTGGGTATGATGGGTTATTTCAATTAAAGTTCCTGCAAGCTTTTTATCTTTATAGTAAATATCATTTGGCCATTTAATAGCAATGTCTTTAGTTATATCTAATAACTTTAATACTTGAATTATGGATATTCCTATAGTTAAACTAAGTGGGGAAAATTTTCCCGCATGCTCATTTATAAACCATCTTAGTGAAAGATATATGTTTTCACCAAAAGGAGAGTACCAAGATCGGCCAAGTCTGCCGCGACCATTAGTTTGTTGTTCAGCGCAGCAAACTGTCAGATAATCTGAGTTATTAAGATTTTTTAAAAAAGAATTAGTTGAGTCAATGTTTTTAAAAACATGGAAAATAATATTCTTTTTTAAAAGAGTGTCATTAATATTACCTTGAATTTTATTTATATCAAGTAAGATCAAAATAGTCTTCCAAAATTATGTAGCGAATGTTGGTAATTAATGGATTATAACAAATGGCTCCGCAGCTTGTAATACTAGGTTTAAAAGAGGTAATTTTCCATTCTATCTTATGTCTATTATCTCTTACTTTTTCGTTGGTTGTAGATAAATGTGATACATCAAATTCTTGAGTAGGATAGGATAATCCCATACCACAGGCTTTAATAAAAGCTTCTTTTTGCGCCCAAATATTAAAAAAAACTTGTGCTTGCATATTAAGTCTAACGTTTTTAATAGCCGTTTTTTCTTTTTCTGAAAACATATAGCTTGCAAGACTTAAATATTCTCGTGCAGAAAAACACTCTATGTCTACTCCTAGTGGGTATTTTTGACCGATAGCAAGTAAACCTATATTTTCCGAATGACTTAAATTAAACTGCA
>JAUIBC010000154.1 GCA_030427555.1 Gammaproteobacteria bacterium
TGAGTAGGTTATTTTCATGCCGCATAAAAAATGAGTATTTGTGATTGTGTATTATATATATTTTAAATAAAAATATCAATCAAATATTTTACATGCTGCCTACTTAAAAGGCGATTAACATGAGCTGTTCCTGAATAATTTGGGCATTGGGATTTTCGTAGAATCTAATCCATTTTGAGGGGCAAAATTATCCACAGCATGCTCAAAATAAGAAAGTTTTGCTAAATTAGCTATGGAATTGTTGATTAAAGGTAGTATCGGTAAATCATTATTTTTAGAAAGTAAATTAGATTTATAATTAGTTTTTTTACGAATATTCGTTGAGGGGATAGTTAAATTTGGTAGAAGAGCTTCTAGTTCTTCTAAATTAGATTTTCCTGGTTTTTTGCAAGCTTTATTTATTGAATTTGTGCTAGGTTTTATAATACCGAAAGTACGAATGCAGATAGCGTTTTCTGATTGCCCAGCTCGTATTGCACCAATAAACGCTGCGTCCACAGTTTTTTGATTAATTGCCGGATTATTTTTTAATAAAGATATTGTCTTAATAGAGTTTTTACGTTTGGCCGCACTTAAAAATGATAACCGAACGGCCTCCCTAAATAAATCGTCTTCCATCTTATGTTTTACGATTAATTTTACTACATTAAATAATGGTGGATTTACTTCTAGTGCTTGGTTGAAGGCTTTTATTATAATTGTAATACATGGTGGTGTTGGGCAATGCAATAAAGCTTGAGCGCTAGCAACATCTGCTTGAGCAGATGCGTTTAAAAATTCTTTTTCAATTGTACGAAGAGATGGATGTAATTTACCCTCCTGAAAAAGGTGATGAATTACATCGGCTGCCTTATGTGAAATTATTTGCTGTAAAAGGTTATTAACCATATCTTGAGGTAAAGTAAAATTTTTATATAAATAAAGGACGATTTCCCAGTCGGTATTTTGAGCAGCGATATTGGTATATTCTTTAATCTCGTCTTTGCTTACTTTAAAATTGTTCTTATGCAGATAAGTAACCATACCCAGATTACCATTATATATAGCTTGTTGCATAAGTGAAAAATCAGTGTAATTGGTTTGCATAAAGTTTCTAGGCGGGTGAATAACCAGTTTTAACTCAGCAATTATTTCTTTGCGTAAAAATTCGGAGTCAATAGTAACTAATAGTTCTATTAACAATCTCTCATAGATGCTTACGCTATCCATTCCGTACTCAGGAACAATATTTAAAGTTGTAATAAAATCTCGTAAGTTAAACCAAACGCCAATTTTACGTATTTTAATTTTGGCTAAATAAGCATAAAGATTGTATATGTTTTTTGGAAGATTAGTTTTTAAATATGGTAAAATCTCTCGCAATGCTGCAAGTTTTATGGATGCTTTTTTCCAATTGTCCTCAATATTAATAAAATTAAAAACCTCCATTTCACAAATATTGACAAATTCATCTTCGACTAGCTTGGCATATTCTGGTATTAATTGTGATGTATCTTTAAAACTATATAATGTATCAAATAACAAATAATCATCTAGAACACATGGATATTGAATTACCGCATCCAGTAATATTTTAATTATAGATTTAAAAATAAAATTTGTATGTTCGCAATTATTAGCCACTAAAAATTGCAAAATTAACGTATAAGTAGAAATTAAATCGATAACTGTTTTACTATTTTCCTCTATTCTTCTTATTAGATCTGGCAAATTATTATTAATTAAATTTTTTAAAGAAGACAAAGATGAAGAGCTATGTAATGCATATATAACAAGATTAATACCAAATAAACGCTCCAAAGCGTTAATATTGTTTGCATCATCAGTAATTACATCATGTATTTGTGTTTTTTCTACAATATTTAAATTATTTGTTGTACAGATACGACCATTTAAAGCAAAATAAGATAGCTCATTTTTACTGCAAGCGGTTACTGACATAGCCAACCCCAACTCCCTAGTATCAGTATTATCTATTAATACCTTATATAAAAACTGTCGCGGATCATAGGTGTCATCATTATCAACTAAATAATATAAAGCGTAATCATGCAAGATATACGTGCTAAGTATATCAGCAACATTTGTGCCTCTTTGCATAAGCCAGGTAAGAAATGCAGCAAAGCTTGCAGGGTTAGGAATAAACATACGACCAAGTGGTGCTAAAGCACGGGCAATTTTTTGATCGCGAAAATTATAATTAAATAATTCACAGCATTTTTCAATGTCGTTTTTATCACTAAAATAATTTATAACAACAGGTAAGAAGTAAGCGTTATTTTTTGTGCCTAGCGCAGAACTACATTTTTCTAAGAAGAGCGAATATTCAGTTTGAGCTTGCATATAATCAGAATGCGGTAGATCATAAAATAACTGTCTATAATAGGCTTGTTTTTTAGATAAAGCATGCTGTAAATCTAATTGGTTAAAACTGGAGGTAGACAATAAAGTTAGCGCATCTTGAGTTATATATTCAAGCTTTGCTTGTCTGTAGGTGGTAATGAAAATATCGAATATCAACATCTCACTCTCCGGTATGGCTATTATTTCCAAGATACTTCAAAATGCAACTTTTATGAAGATTATTTTATAGCGGCTCTTCAATAAAAACGTATTTCAAATTATCTTAGGGTATAAATTAATGACAATAATATAAAGAACACAATAAAATCAAGCAAAAATCATAAAAATAATTTATTGATCTATTTTTTTCTTTTAAGCATAAAAAGTATAAAAAATAATCCATTGATTGAATTTTTATAATGCTATTGTTAATTCTCATGTAAAAATCCCCAGGTGTAAATAAAGTATCTTGGCATGGTCAATGAGGATTGATATAA
>JAUIBC010000041.1 GCA_030427555.1 Gammaproteobacteria bacterium
TATCATCTGTAATATAGATAAATTTAAATGAAACTTAAACATAGAGTAGATTCTTGCATCTACAAGAACTACACATAAGAAAACAAATGCCAGCAAAACTGCAAAGGTAGTTATAACTTTTTTATTTGGCACAAATAATGCCAATAAAAAAACTAGAGTTGCAGGGATAAATGCTAAAAAAAACATATAACTAAAATAAGTAGTAGCAACAAATGCTATTACCAATGCTTTGCCATACCAATTAGAGTATTCGAATACTAAATTTTTAAATAAAGTAGTACTTTGAATTATTGACTGTAAATATCCAAAACCAAAAATTAAAGATAAAAATGCATTAAGTAAAAAAAACCATCCAATAAATCTAAAATGTAATATAAACTGCTTCCCTTGCATATAAAATATCCATTATTTGGTTCCACCTACTGTTAATGACTCTATTTTTAAAGTAGGTTGGCCTACCCCAACTGGAACTGATTGACCATCTTTTCCACATACACCTATACCTTTATCCAGTTCTAAGTCATTACCAACCATACTAACTTTTTGCATAACTTCTGGCCCATTACCAATAAGAGTAGCTCCTTTTACTGGAGATGTTATCTTCCCTTTTTCAATTAAATAGGCTTCACTAGCAGTAAAAACAAATTGACCTGAAGTAATATCCACCTGACCTCCACCAAAATTTACCGCATATAGACCTTTTTCAACTGACTTAATGATTTCTTCAGGTGCATATTTTCCAGCTAACATATAAGTATTGGTCATGCGTGGCATAGGTACATGTGCATATGATTCACGTCTACAGTTACCAGTAGATTTCATTCCCATAAGCTTTGCATTTAAATTATCTTGCATATAATTAACCAAAACACCATCTTCTATAAGAGTTGTACACTGACCAGGAGTTCCTTCATCATCTATAGTTAAAGATCCTCGACGATTTTCAATCGTTCCATTATCAACCACAGTTACGCCTTTTGCAGCAACTTGCTGATTAATCTTACCCGAAAAAGCTGATAATTTTTTGCGATTAAAATCGCCCTCAAGACCATGCCCAACGGCTTCATGTAATAACACTCCCGGCCAACCAGAACCTAATACAACTGGCATTGTGCCAGCTGGAGCTTCAACTGCATCAAGATTAACCTTGGCTTCACGCACCGCTTCTCTGGCATATTCAAGCGCCCTGTCTTTTTCCGTAAAATAAGAATAGGCAACACGCCCCCCACCGCCACTACGCCCAGACTCACGTTTACCATTATCATCTATTATTACATTTACATTTATACTTACTAACGGCCTAACGTCAGCAACCATTTGTCCATGAAAATTAACTACCATAACAACTTCATAACAACTACTTAAAGAAGCATTTACTTGAATAACTCTATGGTCACAACCACGTGCTTCTTTATCAATTGCCTCAAGAAGAGCTATTTTTTCTTGTTTACTCATCGAATCAATTGGGTTAATAGGGGCATATCTAGCATTTTGACTAACAGGAACTTTAACAACAGGAGTAATTTTGCTAGTGTCTTGAGCAATAGAACGCGCAGCATGAGCAGCTCTCTCCATTGCGGGTAACAAGATATCATCACAATATGCATATCCGGTTTTATCATCACTAACCGCACGAATCCCAACTCCTCTATCAATAGAATAAATGCCACTTTTAACAACCGAATCCTCTAAATACCATGACTCATAACTACAACTTTGGAAGTATAAGTCAGCATTATCAATATGCTTAGTTTTTATTGAATTTAATAGACTCTCTATCCTCGCCTCATCTAAAGAAGCTGGCTTAAGTAACAGATCTTTAGCAATGCTAATAGCTTTTTTCATTTATAATTCCTAATTTACCACTTGGGCTTTACAGTATTAAATTATATAATCCCAAAAAAACACTTATAAATCTACTTATACCCAAGATACTTCAAAAATCACATGCATAAAAGTTACATTTTTAATATATCTTCTATATAAGTCTTGATTTTCTAATTATTGACAGCATATATGATATAATAGTATTAATAACTAGGATAAAAATTTGGAGTTTATTATGAGCAGACAAAATATTTCAGCTATAAAACATACGGCTGAATCAATTTTAGCCACCAATAAGGTTCTTCGGAATACTTATTTATTGTTATCTATGGCTTTCATTTTTAGTGCGTTTACTGCCTTTATGTCTTATGCTACTGGCGCAAAAATGCTAAACCCTATTCTTTTAATAGCTGGAATGTATGGCTTAATGTTTTTAACACACGCCCTACAAAATAGCCCTTGGGGATTAGTTAGTGTCTTTGCCTTTACAGGTTTTATGGGATACGTAATCGGACCAATCCTAAATGCCACAATAGCGATGTATAGCAATGGGCCACAGTTAATTGCAACCGCTTTTGGAGGCACAGGCATGATTTTCTTTGCGTTGTCAGCTTATGCATTAACAACTCGTAAGGATTTTAGCTATCTAGGAGGGTTTTTATTTGTAGCTGTTATGGTTGCTTTACTTGCAATGATTGCAGGAATTTTCTTCCAAATACCTGCTATTCAACTTGTTATCTCAGCTGCTTTCGTACTAATAGCATCTGGACTAATATTGTTCCAAACTAGTGAAATTATTCACGGCGGCGAAACAAACTATATTCGCGCAACAGTTTCACTATTTGTTTCAATTTACAATTTATTTGTAAGCCTATTGCAAATTCTAAGCGCCCTTTCTGGACGTGAATAAAAATTCTTCCCATTACACTTTGTCTGTTAGCTATTGCTAACAGACAAGCGTTTATCAACACAATAAATATAAATCTTAGTCTATAATTAACAATATAAGATGGAGTAAAAATAATTTAAACAAATTCTCTGAAGCAGGAGATAAAAATGAAGAAACTGATTACTATAATCATTTTTCTAATATCAACAAGCAGCTTTTCTGAAAATAATAATCTATACCCAGGCACTCAATACCCAGGATGTCCACCAGAGAACTCAACCGCCTCAGAGCTTGATACAAAACCAATAAAATATTATCCAGCACAAAAACCGTTAAGCAAAGAAGCTATTGAAGCTAATCAAGCAATACATAAACAACAAAATTAAAAAGATCTTTATGAGCTTCAGGTAAAATCACCAAAATAATTAATTTTTTATCAAAAACTGGGGATTTTTAAATTGTAATTGACATTACACAGGTTTAGCTAATTTTAGTAGAAGCATAATATTTAATTAAATTTTGTGTTTTTTGCAAATTTACTTCTGCAGCAATTAAATTCAAATGCACTTCAGCCGCAGTTTGCTCACGCTGATTAATTAGAAATATTGAACTCCCACCAGCAAAAAAACTTTTCTGTTCAGCATCAGCAACTTGTAATGCAAGCTTTAGCTCTTCCTCAATTAAACTCACTTGCTTTTGATAAGTACGAAGTGTAACCCACATACTATTAAGTTGATTACTTAATTGGTCATAAATAAACCTCTTTCTAGTTACTACTTGGCGTAATTCGCTAGTAGCGCTAATTACTTTACCCCTGGCAACTCTTTGATATATAGGGAACTTAAATCTCACTCCTATTTGTACCGCTTGCGGCAATAACAATGGATAACCATCAACACCATATTGCTTAGAAGCAAACGCTGTAGTATCTAAACGAGGCAACAATTCATTTTTAGCTAACTGATACTTGAATTGAACTATATGATAATATCGTTCAAGCTTACATAAATCAGGATGATTCTTTAATTGCTGCTCAATATCACTATTTTTAATAATATCAGGCTTAAAAGATCTAATTTTTGCTGGCAAAACATTTTTAGATGGAATAATTTTTGTACCGTCAAGCGTTCGATAATATAAAGATAGATTAATTGCTGCTTGCTCAAGAGCCATTTCTGCTCGATTAACCCACTGCCTACGTTGCATAATTATTTGCTTATTTTCAGTTAAAGCAATCATTGGCAAATCGCCAAGTTTGGCCTGTTTTTCCATAGCTTTTTGCCTAAACTCCGCAAGCTCCAAGATATCTGATAATATTTTAAGCTGAACTCCTGCTTGTACCCATGCCCAATAAGATTTTATTGCTTCATGGTAAACAGAAAGCTTAGTCGATATGACTTCCTGTTTATTCAAAGCTATAGTTTCAGATCTTGTTAATAAATTTGTCCGCGGAATATCAATTAATCTATCTTGCAATAATGGTAAAGATAAACCAGCCCTATACTCACCTTTATTATTAGTTAAGAAATTTTGAAAATAAATAGGAAAATCACCAACACCTATTCTATATCCACCAAATAATTTCAAACCATTAAACAAAGTAGGTACGTCTAATTCATTATTCGCATATTTACTTATATAACCACCAACAGGTAATTGTCTGGTTTTAACACGAATTCTTGGATCAAACTGACCAAGTGCAGAAACATAATCTCCTCGAGCTTTAGCAACTTGTAACCTTGCTGCTATTATTTGAGGATAACTAATATTTACAGTACGCAACAATTCTTCAAGGGTTAACTCACGATTCAAATTATCTGAGTAAGCATTTATATGAATAAAAAGAATTAAAAATAACATGGCTAATTTAAACCATATCTTTCGTATGATATTAAACACTTCTTTCACTTTTTATTCTGCCCACTCTGTGGAGGGAAACCATTAAATTGGCGCCACAATTCATACCATAACGGTACTCTACCTAATTGCACCCAACCATGAACACGCACTCCCTGACGTAAGTAATTAACGTCAGGCCAAACCTCAGTTGGAACAATAACTACTCTAAAAACACCCTGGCCATTATCAGTCGCATCTATAAAAGAAACTCTGCCTTCAAAAGTACCGACCGCAATTTCTGGCCATCCTCTAAATTGAACGGCAGGCCATCCCTCAAACTGTAATCTTGCTATTTGATTAACTCTAACAAACGCAATATCATTTCCACTTATCCATAACTCAGCAGCTCTAGATGGAGTTTTAGGTACTATTTGTGCTATAGGAGTTCCTTTCGAGACTATAACATTTTCTTGGCCTGATAATCGTCTAAAAATAGTTCCAGATGCTTCTGCTAATACCTTTTGTGTTTTTTGTCTGGCAAGAGCAACATCTATATTGATTTTTTTTATTCTTGCCCTAGCCAATTCATCTTGATATTTAGAATACTCAACTTGTGATAGTTCATATTTTCGTTTAGAACTAATCCCCTCTTTGTAAAGCTTTTCTTGACGATTAACGTTGGAAATTCCGGCACGAATTGCTCGCTCTGCGGCGATTATTTGTATAATTATAGCTTCTCTTTCACGTTTTAATTTTTCTATATAATCAGGATCATTATCACTTAACTCTACAATTAAATCATTTTTTTTTACTTTACTTCCTTCATTTACAAACCATTTCTGAATTCTACCATTTATTGGAGACTGAATAGTAAACCTCCTCTCTGTTGGAGAAAAAGCCATGACTCTACCTTCACCCAATGCAAATTGTTGCCACGGAGTTAACAACAAAAATAACAAAATCAAAATAAAACACGCAAATATAACGTTAAAGACTTTTTTAGGTCTAGGTAGTTTTCCTAATAAAGCTATTGATTTTAATTCAAACATTCAACCTTCCAACAATTATCAATAGTTGGAAAATCTTGACGCTCCGTTGTAATAATATAAGTCTTTTCTTGAAAAGAGAATAATATTTCTAAAACCACAGATATCAAATTTTTATCCAACAAATCCAACGTTCTATCAATTATTATCATGCTAGGAGAATTAACTATTGCCCGTAAAATCATTAATAAAACTGCTTCTTTTTCAGTAAACTCATATTGCCAACTAGACACATAAGTTAAAAGTCCATCTTTAAAACTCATTATTTTATTTGTTAACCCTAATTTACCAATATATTTTAAAATCTCATCCATCGAAACTTTCGTTTTACTTAATACTATATTGTCATAAATAGTCCCTGCCAACCACTGAGGCTCTTGCAAAAGTAATGTTCTTCTACGTAATGCCATTAACAATTTTTGTTGGCATTTAATGCCATTAAGTATTATTTCATAAGAACTATCATGAGTTAACCCTATTAAATTAGTAATAATGTTTTCAAGGTTACTTCTATCTAAAGAATAAATTAATAGCGGACTGTCAGGATTCACAATAATTTTTTTATCAGAATGCTTAAAAATAATATTAACATTATCCAAATTATCAACTATGGAAGTTATTTCATCCGGCATTGGATATTTCTCTTCTGTAGGCAAACTAAATAGCTCCTTAAATATATCTAGTGACGCGGAAAGATCATAATAATCATCTAAAACTTTAACAAACTGATTTAAAGCATAAACGATACCACCTAATATAATTTCCGCTGCTACTAATTGCCCAAGACTCAATTGATTAAGTATAACTAAATATCCACCCAATCCTAAAAGGATACTACTAGCAGCTGCTGCTAACACAAAAAATCCCACTTGATGCTTTATAAGTTGCCTAAAATGTCTATTTCTAACTTTCAAAAATTTAACTAAACGATTATCAGTTTCCCTAAGCAAAAATATTGCAAGATCCATAAATTTAAATAAATAGCGATTTAAAAATATTTCATCAAACCATTCTGCTATCCCATGTTTTTCACGACATTCTTGAACAGCAGTTAATCTAGCAACTTTATAAGGAGCCAAAATAATCACACATATACAAATTAAAATAAAAAGATCAAACATAATGAAATATGGGTGATAAATTACTAACACAATCAACCCAAAAAATATTTGTAAACTTAAATTAATTCCATAAGACAAAATACCGGCCAATGATTTCATTACTACAACTATATCAAAAAACTTATTTATTTCTTTTTGATTATCATGAGCCAATAAAGTACGATAAGAAAGATCGGAAAAACGCTTAGTCAAATTTACACCAACATTTACCATAACCTTTTGCTGGATTATCTCAATTAAAATATTATGCCATAAATTAAGCGCTCCAGCGCAAATAATGAGCACAAAAACCATTATACTTAAAATAAATATAGGTCTTAATAAATATCCAAAGGCAATAAAGTTAACTAAGGTTTGCGCTGTAACAGGAATTACTAGAAATAAAATACTAGTCACCATGCTAATAAGCACCAATGACAAAATAGTACTACTATCAATTAAATTAAAAATAAATGTTAACTTATCTTTTTTAAACATTGACATCTATCCATGAATATAAAAAGCTCCGCAAATATTACAATTTCTTAAGAATTTCTTGAAAATAAAGAATCTATCTTAATGAGAAAATAAACTAATACACAACTAAATTAAAAGTATACTCTCATCCTAAAGTTTAAGTTTTTTGTAAGTCTTGTTTTATTTAATTACAACACAAAAAATCACTGAATGAAATCTTAAATGAAAAATTTAAGATATTTTGATAAGGCCTAAATTAAACATTGAAACGAAAATGCATTATATCACCATCAATAACGATATAATCTTTTCCTTCAACCCTAAGTTTACCTGCCTCTTTTGCACCTTGCTCACCGTTATACTTAATGAAATCATCATAAGCAATTACTTCGGCACGAATGAAACCTTTTTCAAAATCTGTATGAATAACACCCGCAGCCTCTGGAGCCTTAGCCCCACGAACTATTGTCCAGGCTCTAACTTCTTTAACGCCAGCTGTAAAATAAGTTTGTAAACCAAGCAGATCATGTCCTGCACGAATCAAACGATTCAAACCTGGTTCCTCAAGACCAAGATCCGCCATAAAAAGGGCTCTGTCTTCATCATCAAGATCAATAAGCTCAGCTTCAGTAGCTGCAGATATCGCAACAACTTTAGCATTATCTTGTTCAGCATACTTATAAACCGCATCCAATAAAGGATTATCATGTAAACCATTTTCGTCAACATTAGCTATATAAAGCACTGGCTTCGCAGTTAATAAAAATAGACTATTTGCAACTATATTTTCATCTGCGGTTAGTTCCATAGTTCTAACTGGAAAACCTGCATCTAAATGCTGCTTGATTTTCTCTAAAGTTTGTTTGGTAAACTGCGCATCCTTATTACCAGTTTTACAAAGCTTGGCAGATTTTTGTATCGCTTTTTCTACGGCTTCCATATCAGCTAAAGCAAGCTCTGTATTTATAACCTCTATATCATCAATTGGACTTACTTGGCCTGCAACATGCACAATATCACTATCTTCAAAACATCTAACAACATGCGCAATAGCATCAGTTTCTCTAATATTTGCTAAAAACTTGTTGCCAAGTCCCTCTCCACCAGCAGCTCCTTTCACAAGACCTGCTATATCTACAAACTGCATAACAGTTGGCAATACTTTTTGCGGCTTTACAATTTCAGCAAGCTTATCTAAGCGACTATCTGGTACGGTTACAATTCCAACATTTGGCTCAATTGTACAAAATGGGTAGTTTGCAGCATCAATGCCAGCCTTGGTAAGCGCATTAAATAAAGTGGATTTCCCAACATTAGGTAACCCTACTATTCCACATTTAAAACCCATAATCTCTATTCCTCACCCAAATATTCTAGTGTAATTTTTGCATTGCTGTTGCAAAATCGCCACAAATAACTAATGGCAAAACTTCTAAACTACTAAAAATAGCTTCATCAATTAACTTTTTATCACTTGGTGAAGGCTTGCCAAGAACATAATCAACTACCAACTCTCGATGACCAGGATGGCCAATACCTATTCTTAATCTATGAAAATTTTTTGTTTGTAAATTAGCAATTATATCTCGCAAACCATTATGACCAGCATGACCTCCGCCTGTCTTTAATTTGACAACCCCTGGCGATAAATCTAAATCATCATGTACTACCAAAATTTCTTCAGGCAAAATTTTGTAAAAGTTGCAAACTGCTCTTACACATTCTCCACTTAAATTCATAAAGGATGAAGGCAAATAAAGACTGCAAGAAATACCCGCATAAACCATCGTTGCAATCTCACCTTTTAGTTTATGCTCTTGCTTAAAAAACAAACTCTCCTGACGAGCCACTTCTTCAACAAACCAACTGCCGGCATTATGCCTAGTTTTGCTATATGACGCGCCAGGATTTCTAAGCCCAACGATTAATTTAATAGGCTTTATGCTAGTGATATCTTACTCCTTAGCATCATCTGCTGCAGAATCTGAAGACTCTTCGCTCTCTTCAACTTCTGTCGCAACATTATCCTCTTCTGCTACTTCTTGTAATTCTGCTTCTTCTTTAGCTTCTTGTGCTTCTTCAGCTAAAGCAGACTTGCTTACATGAATACCTACAACTGGTAAGTCATGATCTGTATCGCTAACATCAACAACTAAACTTACATTTTTTGGCAAATTAATCTGGGATAAATGTAATACTTCATCTAAACCTAGATTAAGTAAATCTATTTCGATAAATTCAGGTAAATCCTTAGCTTTACAAGTAACTTCGAGTTGATTCATAAAGTGATTAACTACTCCACCTTCTTTATGGCCTTGAGATTTTTCACCATTGATAAAATGTAAGGGTACCATTCTAGTTAAAACGTCTTGGTTTGAGACTCTTTGAAAGTCAAGATGTATAATCTCTTCCTTAAAAGGATGCCTTTGAATATCTTTTAACAAAACCTGTTCTTTTTTACCCGCAACTTTAAGCGATATCATACTTGAATATATTGCTTCATTTTCAAGAGCTTTAATAACCTTATTATGTGTAAGATTTAATAAAGCTGGTTCCTTAGAACCTCCGTAAACTATTGCTGGAACTTTCCCTTCAAGACGACGCAGGCGGCGGCTCGCACCTTTCCCCTGAACTTCTCTTTTCTCAGCCTCTAGAGTAATTTCTGACATTTTATACCCCTAAGTGTAAATAAATAAAACTCATACTCGCGACCAAGTATGATACATGAGGGGCTGATTATACGATAATTTATTTACAACTTGAAGTAATTATTTAAATTTTATAAAATAGAGCACTTTTATATTAGGAAGCTTGGAGAAAAATTATGTATGCGGTAATAAAAACCGGTGGCAAGCAATATCGTGTTGAGGAAGGAGATACTTTAAAAATCGAAGATCTAGATGTGGAAGTTGGCAACAACATCGACTTTGATCAAGTATTAATGATTTCTAAAGACGATAAATTAACCGTTGGTACCCCTTTCATAAAGGGTTGTATTGTAAAAGCTGAAGTTCTAGACAAAGGTCGACATAAAAAAATTAAAATTTTAAAATTTAGAAGACGTAAACACCATATGAAAAGAATGGGGCATAGACAAAATTATATTCAAGTAAAAATTACTTCTATTGGTAAGTAAAGTAATTTTTTATTGAATCTGTTGTTACTCGAAACTAAGAAGCTAAATAGTAAATCGATGATATGATATGTTTTATTACACATATATGTCGATTAACCAAGGCTTCTATTAAATTAAAGGTAGATAGAAATGGCACATAAAAAAGCAGGCGGTAGTACCCGTAATGGCCGCGACTCGAATCCTAAGTACCTTGGGGTAAAAAGATATGGAGGCCAAATGGTTATGGCTGGGGAAATCCTAGTAAGACAACGTGGCACACGCTTTCACCCAGGTAAGCATGTTGGCTTAGGGAGAGATCATACTCTTTATGCAAAAGAATCTGGAGTTGTTAACTTTATTGTAAAAGGCGCTAAAAAACGTCAATACGTTAACATTATCCCTCTTGAATCTGACAAATAATGAAATTTGTTGATGAAGCCACCATTAAAATTTCTGCAGGTAATGGTGGCAATGGTTGTTTAAGCTTTAGACGTGAAAAGTACATCCCTAAAGGCGGACCGGATGGCGGTGATGGCGGTGATGGCGGTTCAGTATATCTTCAGGCAAGCTCGTCTCTTAATACACTTATAGACTTCAGATATAAAAGGCAATTTTCTGCCAGTAATGGTCAAAGTGGAATGGGAGCCAATTGCAAAGGGAAGAGTGGTGATGACTTGTATATCAAGGTTCCGGTTGGTACTCTAGCTTATGATTCTGAAACAAACGAACTTATTGCTGATCTTAAGCAGGATAATCAAGTTGTTTTGGTTGCACAAGGCGGCTTTCACGGCTTGGGTAATGCCAGATTTAAAAGCAGTGTTAACCGAGCACCTAGGCAAACAACTTCCGGATCACAAGGAGAATCACGCAATCTTAATTTAGAATTAAGATTGTTAGCAGACGTAGGTTTACTAGGATTACCAAATGCCGGAAAATCTACATTAATTAGTGCCGTATCAGCTGCAAGACCCAAAATAGGAAACTACCCTTTTACTACATTAAAACCAAGTCTGGGTGTTGTTTCTGTATCTGTTAATCAAAGTTTTGTTATAGCAGATATTCCTGGTTTAATAGAGGGATCGGCTGAAGGAGCTGGTCTTGGGCATAGGTTTTTAAAGCATTTATCTAGAACAAGTATGTTATTACATGTTATAGATATAGCTTCACTAGAAGAAACAGATCCAACTAAATCAGCACAAACTATTATCAATGAAATCGAGGCATATGACAAAGATTTATTAGTAAAACCAAGGTGGTTAGTATTTAATAAAATTGACATGTATGCCGATCCTAAAGAATATGAAAAAAAGGTATCTGAAGTAATTAAAAATCTTAATTGGAAAGATAAATATTTTTGTATATCTGCTAATACAGGTGCTGGAACAAAAGAATTGTGTTATGCGCTAATGAACTTAATTAATAGTATTAAATCTGAGGATTAAAAATTATTGATATTTAAATCTACTTCCCGTCTAAATGGCACGGAAAGTAGATTTACAAAAGATAATTTAAAATTAAGACTCAGAATCATCTTCGTCTTCATCATCACCATCATCATCTTCGTCGTCTTCATCATCCATATCATCATTTTTTGTAGCTTTATCATGTGGATTAGCTGATGCACCTTCTACTGTATTAGCAGTTGGATTAACTACATCAGACGCACTAGCACTTGTATTAGATTTGTCTACAGGCATTGAGTTTTCTTCTGCTGGTTGCTGCTCACCTTCTTTAGGAGCTACGGCAGCTGGCATTTGTTCTTGTGATTTAGGTTGATCCATTGTTGCATCAGGAGTAGTCACTTCGGGTGGTTTAGGCTCTTTTTGACCACAAGCTCCCAATAGCATAGCCATAACAACAGCTGCTGACATCATAATTATACGCTTCATACCAATCTCCACTTTTATTTTTTATGTTATATTAATCCTTGAAACACATGGCAGCCGTCATAACTAGCAACTGCATTTAATATGTTAGATTAAACATAAAAATATGTCCAGGATCTACGAATAAATACTCATGACTAAACCATAACTTGAAGTTATTTTTGGTGGCTTGTTTTTATTTAGATCAAATGATTTATAAGGATACAAAAACTAATCTGGTTGTAAATTATATAAAACATTATTCAAAATTTTTGATTTTGCATAATATAATGCCAAATATCATCTGCTGCATTCATCATGCTATCATGAACTTGGTTTATTGGCACAATAACTAATGTTTTTTTAAAAAGATTTTTCAATCCATTGTCAGCAAGAAACCTATGTCGACTATCAAGGCTTTTTTTCATTGCCTTAAAC
The DNA here is from genome assembly GCA_030427555.1 of Gammaproteobacteria bacterium. GTDB lineage: Bacteria > Pseudomonadota > Gammaproteobacteria > Legionellales > Legionellaceae > 2-12-FULL-35-11. The sequence goes on from JAUIBC010000041.1 coordinate 12,597, forward strand.
AAGACAACTTCGGTACTTTTAAGTTTTCTATTTGGAGCTGCTTTTGTGAGGTTAAAGCATATATCAATCAAACCCAATCTTTTATTTATTTCTTCCATAGGCATCTTATCTTCTGATAGTTCTGTAAACAGTTGCTTACGCCATTTATCTAGATTATTTATGAGGGACTTTTCAAATTTTACATGGACTATAGAATCCAATAAATATAAGCATATATTTGTATATCCATAAGTTTCAAGTTGATATGCCATTTCTATCGCTATATTTCCACCAAGCGACCATCCTAATATTATTATTTTTTCTAATTTATTTTTTTTCAATTGCATTTGTTCTAAATAATAAGAAGCTAATTTTTCAATTGATTCTATATTTGGATTTTCTTCATATAAATAATAATTTTCAAATCCTAGTAAATTCACAACTCCTTTGGCTTTATCAACAAATGGTTTATATGCTTCTGATGCATGACCATAACCCGTGTGCACGCAATAAATATTTTCTTTTATATCATTTGATGTATATAACTCTTGTAATAAACTTCTATGTTCATCATAGCTATTCATCAACTTATTAGACAACTGTTCGATAGTTTTTAATCTAAAAACGTCAGCAATTTCAACATGCAACTTTAAAATATCCCTAAGTTTATGTACTAGTTGAATAACTAAAATAGAATGCCCACCTAACTTAAAAAACTCATCCTGAATACCAACCTTCTTAATATCTAATAAATCTTGCCAAATATCGGCAATTTTACGTTCTAATTCATTGCGTGGCGCAACGTAAGATTTAGATTTAAACTCAAGAATAGGTAATGCATTACGATCTAGTTTCCCATTAACCGTAATAGGTAAACTATTCAAATGTACATATGCACTAGGAAGCATATAATCAGGTAAATGTAATGATGCATACCGTCTAATATCTTCTTCTGCAATTAATGAGTCTGACACATAATAAGCAACTAAATACCCTTTAGGCTCAAAATAATACTGAACAGTAACTTGCCTAATGCCTACATAATTACTAAGTACACTCTCAATCTCGCCTAACTCAACCCTAAATCCGCGTATCTTAACTTGAAAATCATTCCTACCTATATACTCTATATTTCCATCCGATAAATATCTTACTAAATCTCCTGTCTTATAAATATTGCCTTCTCCAAACGGATTGGGAATAAAACGCTCTTTTGTTAAATCTTCTCTATTTAAATAACCTCGAGCAACTCCAACTCCTCCTATATAAAGCTCGCCTATAGCTCCAATTGGAACTGGAATATGATTTTTATCTAAAATATATAATTTAGTATTATCAATAGCCTTACCAATAATAGATGACTTAGATTCATTTGAATAAATAAAAGTAGATACACAAACTGTTGCCTCAGTTGGACCATATCCATTAAAAAAACGAATATAATTACTAAGTTTTTTTACTAGTGCATCAGAAACTATGTCTCCACAACAAGTTAAAATAGTTAGTTTTTTTAATACATCCGTACTAATTAATTGTGCCAATAAAGGCGTTAATATAGCTATATCTATTTCACCAACATCAATTAAATTAGAAATATATGAAATATCTCTTATACGATCTGGTGCAATCAAATAAAGTCTAGCGCCACTTAATATACTCAAAAAAATATCATTAACAGAAGCATCAAATATGTATGATGAATGTTGTAACAGACTATGCGTTTTATTTATATTAAACATAGCTTGATGGCTTTTAATTAAATTTATAACACTTCTATGTTCAACCATGACACCTTTCGGTAACCCAGTGGTTCCTGATGTGTAAATTACATATGCTAAATCTGTAGGCTTGGTTTTATTCTTTAATGGCTTAATGCTTTCTGTTAAATAG
>JAUIBC010000042.1 GCA_030427555.1 Gammaproteobacteria bacterium
TCAATTAAATTAGATATATATGTGCTATCTTTTGCATGCTCTTTTGTAATAAGATAAAGTCTAGCCCCACTTAACAAACTCAAAAAAATATCATTAACAGAAGCATCAAATGTGTATGACGCATGTTGCAATAAGCTATGTTCTTTTTTTATATTAAACATAGCCTGGTGACTATTAATTAAATTAACAACACTTCCATGCTCAACCATAACCCCTTTCGGCTGCCCTGTAGTTCCTGATGTATAAATCACATACGCCAAATCTGTAGGTTTAGTGTTATTCTTTAATGAATTAACGCTCTCAACTAAGTAATCTTGTTCATCAACGTTAATCCTCTTTACCCCAAAAACCTTATCTATATGACTTTGAGTCAAAACTAAATTGCTACTTGTATCTAAAAGCATATGTTTGATGCGCTCAATTGGTGCATTTGGATCCATTGGTACATACGCACAACCTGCTTTAAGAACCGCAAGAATAGAAATAATCATCTCTAAACTTCTATCTAAACATAAACAAATAAGTTCACTTGGATTTTGTCTTTGAATAAAGCGCGCTAATTGATTACTTTTTTCATCAAGTTCTTGATAAGTAAGCTCTCTATCTTCAAATATCAATGCAATAGAGTTAGGTGTTTTTTTTACTTGTTCAGTAAATAATTGATGTAAAGTTTTATCTTTTGGATAGGATTTTTCAGTTTTATTCCAAATATAAAGTTGAGTTTTATAAAACTCTTTGTCATGAAACAATATATCGTACAATCGCTTACTTTTATTTAAAAAAAACTTCGCCTGATTATTAAAACCAACAACAAACGACTCAATATTTGCAAAAAAATGTGCGTTTTTAGGGTAGTTAATGTAAAAACTTTTTTTTTCAGAGTTTATGCCAATATGTAACACATAGTGCGCACAATAAGATGCATACTCAGAACTTACTAAAGTTTGTGCTCGATATTCATCGTCTACATCATGTGAATATAGATGATTATCAACAATAGAATAAACAGGATTATTAATTTTAGCTAAAAGATTCTCATAATTGTCATCTAAGCTAATATCAATACATTTAAAGATTGTACCTTGAGATGTTTGCATGTCATATGCATACAATCCAGCTTGACGACCATTATACAATATTAATAAATATAAGGTGAACAACTCTAGATTCGTATTATCCCAGTTAAATTTAGAATAAGAAAATTCATGATGCAAAATTTCTGGCTCTGAGTTCAACGAAAAATGCCGTATTAAATTACTTTTATCTAATCCTGAATAGAATTGACGAAGTGACTGCATCGACCTATCGTACTCTATGTATTCTAAAAAACTTATATTGCTAATGCTAGTATTTTTCTTATACTTAAGATTGGAGTCATCAATCCTCATCATACAAACAATAGCATCTATAAATACATCCGTAATTTCTTCAAAAAAAACACTAAGATTTTCATGAGAACTTAACTCAGCGCCATCAAACAACTGTTTTTCTGATAACGCTAAATATTTTTTTCTATATGACAATCCTATTTGAATAGCACGTTGATTTTGAATTTGAGTTAAATTAAAAATCAATTTAGGAACATTTGCCGTATCTAGTTCCCCATCAAAATCAATTAAAAAGTCATAATTAGATAAATCAATTTCATTTTTTTTAACAACATGGATATTGTAATTAAAATTTGTAAACCACCTGGATGAATGTTCTTTCTCTACTATATCAACCTTATGCCCACTATCTATTAAATAATCAACAAGCATATTGCTAAATCTTTCACATGGAGCATCAATCAGCACGCGTAGGATTTTCATCATAACTCCTGTTTTATTAGTCCAGCCTCCACAAATCCCCTGCGTACAATATCATGTGATAACACACCTGATTTGTCCAAAACATTCAGTACGTTTTTTACAATTGGTATTTCTGATGAAATCTTAAATCCTTGATAAAGTCCAGCAACCAAAACTTTAGCCTTTTGCTCATCTCCTAAAATCCATGATAGTAGTTGAGTATTAAAAGCAATATCAGACTCTACATTTAAATACATCGTAACAAACCGACCTAATTGCAAGCCAATTGACTGTCGATAATCCTCAGGTAAATTTTTCCAGGTATAACAAAATATCTCATAAAAAAAACCAAAATGTTTAGCTTCATCATTCATATGATCATTAATATAATATTTAATTGTAGGATGAATATTGGGGGAATCAAAATAAGTCACTAGCTCTCTAACCAATGTTGTTTCAAAAATACAAACAGCTAATATTTCAAATACATCTCGATGTTCTTCAGAAAGAGACTCTTTAATTGCTTCTATTGCACTTATAGCATCCGAAAAATTAATTTTTAAATCAGGTAAATGAGGAAATTGAGTTTGAATTTGCAATAATAAATCTCGCGCGATATACACATGATAATATTCATCAATAATCACGGTGTTTGCATTAAGCTTAGCTAAGTTTGAATATGCAAATGGGAAATTTTTATGCATGATACTATAACAAGCATTATAAATATAATCCGTTTCAAGCGTAATAATGTCATTTAAATATTTACAAAAAGACAACAACAAAATATCTTGACGAGCTTGGTCATTTAACACGTCAACCTCGTGTAATAAAAATAAAACTTGTTTGTCAATCGGGAAAAAATTACCAACACAAGCAAAATCTATTGGCTTACGTGGTCGAGTACGAACTGAACTTCGAGACTCCCACTTCAACTGGTATTCCTGAAATATTCTACAATCCATATAAAATAAACCTTAATTCAATTAAAACTATGAAAATTAGCTCATTACGTAAATAACATTAACATCAAATATCTAAAATACCAATAACCTAACCTTTTTCATCATATATCTAAAAATCATCTTCGTGCCGAACAAAAAAGCACGTATTAGCTCCGTATTTTCTTGTTCGGTATGAAGATAATTAAGTCTACTACTTGACCTTAACTTATCTTTCTGCTAGATTTTCATGTTTTTGTGAGGAAGCTCATTTTACGAGCTATAATGCTTTTAGCGTTTTTATTATGAGAGTTTGGTTATGAAAAAGGCAATACACCCTGAATATGAAACAATTAAAGTAACATGTAGTTGCGGACATGTTATGGAAACACGATCTACTTTATGTTCTCCATTAAACATCGAAGTATGCTCAAACTGCCACCCATTTTATACTGGCAAACAAAAGATTATTGATACTGGTGGTAGAGTACAGAAATTTAACGAACGTTATGCCAGACGTAAAAAAGCACAAAATGACGAAAAATAGCCTTGTTTTAAAGGCGGCTTAAATTTTAATTTATGTGCCGCCTTTATATCTGTTGTCTAATTAATTTAATTACCAGCTCAAATAACACAATCTATAATTGTTTATCAGCCAAACTATAATTTAAGGAAGATAGATTACTATGAGTGATAATGTTTTAAAACAACGTGCCCTGCACTATCATGCAAATCCCACTCCAGGTAAACTTGAGATTGCAATTACTAAACCCACTAATAATCAAGATGATTTATCACTGGCGTATTCTCCTGGAGTAGCTGAACCAGTAAATGCTATAGCCGATAATCCACAAGACGCATATCGTTATACGTCAAAAGGCAATCTAATTGCCGTTATGACTAACGGCACAGCTGTTCTTGGACTAGGTGATGTTGGTCCATTAGCTAGCAAGCCGGTAATGGAAGGAAAAGCCGTCCTATTTAAACGTTTTGCTAATATTGATGTATTTGATATTGAAGTTGATGCTAAATCTCCTGATGATTTTATTGCGACAGCTAAAAGTATTGCTCCAACATTTGGTGGTATTAACTTAGAAGATATTAAAGCACCTGAATGTTTTGAAATAGAGCAAATTCTGAGCGAGCAACTTGATATCCCTGTATTTCATGATGACCAGCATGGAACAGCTATTGTTATTGCTGCAGGATTAATGAATGCTTTAGAAATACAAAATAAAAAACTTTCTGAGGCAAAAATTGTCTGTATTGGAGCTGGGGCTGCTGGAATAGCTTCGATGAGATTGTTAGTTTGTCTCGGAGCAAACAAAGAAAATATGCTTCTATTAGATCGTCAAGGAGTAATTCATGCCGGTCGCGAAGACTTAAACCCATATAAGTTTGCTTTTGTTAGAAATACTGACAAAAGAACATTGGCTGATGCATTAGAAGGTGCTGATGTATTTATCGGACTTGCGAAACCAAACTTATTAAATGCTGAATTATTAAAAAGTATGGCAAAAAAACCGGTTATTTTTGCTTTATCAAACCCAGATCCAGAAATCAAACCAGAGCTAGCAAAAAGTGTATGTGATGACTTAATCATAGCAACAGGCCGTAGTGATTATCCAAATCAAGTTAATAACGTTCTTTGTTTTCCATATATTTTTAGAGGCGCTCTGGATGTTAGAGCAACATGTATCAATCAAGCCATGCAAATTGCTGCAGTTGAAGCTATTCGTAACTTGGTGCATGAGCCTGTACCACAAGTGGTAATAGATAGTTATCCAAATGTTAATGATTGGAAATTTGGTCCAAATTATATTCTACCTAAACCAACGGATCCGCGTCTTTTAGATAGAGTGTCTTCTGCTGTTGCTAATGCTGCGATTGCAAGCAAAGTTAATAGGATTAATAAAAAAGGAGAAATTATTTCTAAAGTATTAGAAGATTAAGTATAAAATTATTACACCAGTCTTAAAGTAAAAAAACACGAAACGACAGGGTCAAAATAAAATTGTTTTTAATAATGAGATTGAAGTTAGAAGTTTTCAACAAACTCTAATTAAAAACAATTTTTTAACACTGAGATTGAGATTTTACGTAAGCTATGAAAAACTTTTCAGCTGCGAACAGGGTTTTATATAAGTCCTGATAGAGCTAAAGCTCTATTCAACTAAGGAGGATAATCTTGAAAAGCAAGTTAAAAATGAAATTAGTAGCATGGCTAGCTTGTGCTATAGGCGCCACTTTTTATGCCTACGAGTACTTAATCCGCATCGCTCCAAGTGCGATGGAATTACCCCTAAGACATCATTTTGCCCTTTCTGCTACTGGCTTTGGACTTTTATCTTCAATATATTATTACACATATGTTCCATTTCAAATTCCTGTTGGAGTATTAATGGACAGATTCGGGCCACGACGTCTTTTAACCATCGCTTGTGCTGGATGTGCTATCGGCTCTTTATTATTTGCTACCACAAAAATTTTTGGCGTTGCTATTGTCGGAAGAGCTGTAATGGGATTTGGTTCCGCATTTGCTTATGTTGGCGTATTAAAAATAGCTACCATTTGGTTTCCTGAAGATAAACTTGGAATGATAGCAGGATTAGCTTCAGCAATTGGTACGGTTGGCGCTATGATAGGTGATAACGTTATAACTTATATTATAATTTTATCTGGCTGGGAACAAACTACTATATTAACTGCTATTATTGGGGCTGTATTAACTATTTTGATTTGGATTTCAATTCACGATCATAAACGTGATAATGAAAGCGGCGGAACGATCGATACTTTCCACAGAAATTTTGAAGATCTGTTTATTATTCTTAAAAATAAGCAAATTTGGCTAAATGGCGCTTATGGCTGTCTTATTTATTTACCAACAACGGTTTTTGCCGAATTATGGGGAATACCTTATTTAGAACATGCCCATGGACTATCAGCAACTGACGCGAGTTTTGCCAACTCTTTAGTATTTTTAGGATTTGCAATTGGTGCGCCAATTATGGGAGTGATATCTGATAAAATTTGTAATCGAACTTTACCCATGTCTGTAGGTGCAATTGTTGCGGCTATATTTATTTCAATAATAATTTACGTACCTAATTTATCTCAAAATACTTTATACGCCTGCATTTTTATTTTAGGAATTTCTTATAGTTGCCAAGCAATCGTATTTGCCGTAGGTAGAGAATTAAGTCCAAGCGAAGCGGCTGGCACAGCTTTTGCTGTTACTAATATGCTGGTTATGCTTGGAGCTATGTTTGCTCAACCTTTAGTTGGCCGATTAGTAGATTATAACTTTACTTCTAGAGTTTCTCCTGAGGTTCTACAAAATCTTTCAATGGAAAGTGCAAATCGTTTATACACTGCAGCTGACTATAAGTTTGCTATATCAATAATTCCAATTGGTATAATAATTGCTGCTATATTAACTTTTTTCATTAAAGAAACCCATGCAGAAGCTAAAGCCTAATGAAATTTGGAAACGCGAATCAAAAATCATGATTTTTAACCGTGACACTAATTATCAACAAACTCTAATAATTAAACTTTTATATTTAGGTGATTATGACTAAAAACAACAAAAAAACTCTACTAGGAATTCTTATATGTACAGTAGGAGCATTATTTTATTGTTATGAATTCGTACTAAGGATTGTACCAGGAATCTTACAATCTGAAATATCTGCAGCATTTGGTAATCTTTCAGCTACAAGTTTTGGTCAATTATCCGCACTTTTTTATTTTGCCTATTCGCCAATGCAATTACCAGTTGGTATTTTAATGGATAGATTCGGAGCAAGAAAACTTCTTACTCTTGCCTGCTTTAGTTGCACTATCGGATCATTAATGTTTAGTTACCCGTCATCACTACTGATTGCTGGTATTGGACGTTTTCTAGTTGGATTTGGTTCATCTTTTGCTTTTGTTGGAGTTTTGTCTAGCGCTATTGCATGGTTACCATATAGATTTTTTTCACTAGTAACTGGTTTAATGACTACAATAGGCATGCTTGGATTGGTTTTTGGTGAAATAAAATTAACCGAGTTAGCCCATCATGTTAGTTTAGAAAATATTTTGTTAATGTTAGTTATCATCGGCGCCATAATGACTCTAGTCATATTCTTAGTGGTACGGGATAATAAACCTAAAAATAATATTCCAAATATCCCATTTCATGAATTTTTAATAAATGTCTTGCAAATACTTAAAACTCCTCAGATATGGATAACAGGTTTAATAGCATCATTTATGTATACATCATTATCAATTTTTGGGGAGCTATGGGGTAAATCATATTTAGAATACGCGCATCATCTCTCCAAGTCTCAAGCAGCAACTACTGTATCCTGGATGTTTATTGGCTGGGCTATTGGCGCACCAATTGGTGGATATTTATCAGATAGAACTAAAAACAGAGTATTACCATTACTCATTGGAACTATATTTTCATTAATATTTATTTCATTAATTTTATACTTACCAAATTTATCATATGGAGCTTTAAATATATTAATTTTACTATACGGAATATTTAGTGGTACTGAAATCATTGCATTTATTATGGCAAATGAATTCGTAGAAAAAGCCATGCCTGGAACTATTTTCGCTGTTATTAATTTAATTGTAACTATGGGTGGGGCTATTTTTCAACCATTAGTTGGAAAATTATTAGACTTTTTTAGTGACGGAAAAGTTATTAACGATGTACATATATATGATGTTAATGATTATAAGTTATCGCTATCAATAATACCTGTTTGTTTAGTACTAAGCATTATTATGCTTTTATACATAATTAAAAAGTATGGCAAAAAAAGAGTTCTGGCTTAGGAAATGTAAATAGTATAGAGCCAACCAACGTAACAAATTATCTTATCTCATTAAGATGATTTGTTACGTTTTGAAAGAACTTTAATGTTGCTTTAACTCTTGAAAAGTAAAACTATCAACCGCAATAACTTGCTGACGAGCTTCTTCTGCTGCAACTAGAAGTTGAAACTCTTTTTCATTAATTATTTTAAGATTTTTAGCATCTTGTATTTGCTCATTGAAAGTTAAAGACATAATTTTTCCTTCTTTCATAGCATGGTGGATCTTTTTTTCCAAATCCTGTATTCGCATAACTTTTTGAAATGCTGCCTCAACTCTTCCTATAGGACATACATCTATATCTTCAGCAAAAACATTGCGGGTTAGGCGTTCGCGAGTTTTTGAAGGCGTAGATATTAGCTTCGAAAGCTGTTTGCCTAGATTATCTGTTGGTTTTTTTCTTATCCGGCTATAAGGTATATACATAAAACGTAAAATTACTCTCATCCAACGGATTGGGAAATTAACTATTATTTCATAAAGAGCATCTTCACATTTAAAAAATAATTGCTCACAACACCATTTAATAACTGGAAAATCTTCTTCGGGACTACCATCCTCATGGAATTTTTTTAATACCGCGCTAATTTGATATAAATAACTTAATATGTCACCAAATCTTGATGACAGCTTCTCTTTACGCTTTAATTCTCCACCTAGTAGCATCATCGCAAGATCTGAAAATGACGCTAAAATCGCACTATACATTCTAACTAGCTGGTAAAAACGGCGCAGAGAATTTTTTGGATATCGTAGGATATAACCATCGGTTATAGCAAATAATATGCTGTTAAATAAATTAGCAATAGCAAATCTGAAATGCCCACAAAACTCTTTATCAAATTTAGCCAAATTTCCTTCCCGTATGGCTTCCATTTCAGCAAAAATATATGGATGACAACGAATAACACCTTGACCAAAGATTATTAAGCTACGCGATAAAATATTCGCTCCTTCAACTGTAATGCTAATAGGACAGCTTTCAAATCCGCGCCCTAGGTAATTATTTGGACCCAAACAAATTCCTTTGCCACCATGAATATCCATAGCATCACAAGCTATTTGTCGAGACAGCTCTGTTGTATGATATTTTACAATAGCACTAGCAACAGGAGGACGTGCACCATCATCAATGTATGCTGCGATTCTTGATAAAGTGGCATCAATGATATATGTATTACCAACTATTCTCGCAAGAGGCTCTTCAATACCTTCAAAATTAGCAATTGCTTGATGAAACTGCGTCCTAATTCGCGCATAGCCTCCGCTTGCAAGAGCAGCAGCCTTAGCAGCACCACAAGCGCCTGAAGGTAAAGATATAGCGCGACCGGCACTTAAACACTCCATTAGCATACGCCAACCATGGCCGGCCATATCCTTGCCACCAATTAAAAAATCTATTGGTACAAAAACATCTGTACCTTGAGTGGGACCATTCATAAAAGCGGAATTCATAGGAAAATGACGTCTACCTCTTACAACTCCCTTCGTATCAGCAGGAATTAAAGCACAAGAAATACCTAAATCATTACCTTTTCCTAAAATATTATCTGGATCAAACAGCCTAAAAGCTAACCCTATAATCGTTGCAACCGGACACAAGGTAATATATCGTTTATCCCAAGTTAAGCTCATCCCTAAAACTTTTTTCCCTTCAATAACTTTATAACAAACTATACCAGTATCAGGAATTGATGCAGCATCAGATCCAGCATTAGGCCCTGTCAGAGCAAAACAAGGAATCTCTTCACCTGCGGCTAAACGTGGTAAATAATAATCTTTTTGTTCTTGAGTACCATATTTTAATAATAATTCAGCTGGCCCTAAGGAATTTGGTACCGCAACTGTAGTTGCTGCCGTAATTGAGCAACTATATAACTTAACCAAAACCATCATTTGAGCAGTTGTTGAAAACTCCAAGCCACCATATTTTTTTGGTATTATCATGCCAAGGAAACCTTGTTTTTTTATAAATTCCCAAGCTTTTGGTGGTAAATCAAGATTTTTATGGGTAACATCCCAATCATCAAGCATCCTACATAATTCATTAACAGGACCATCTAAAAACTTTTGTTCTCTGGCGCTAATTTTTCCTGGTTTGGCTGAATACAAGGTTGTAAAGTCTGGGGCACCATTAAACAATTCTGCCTCCCAACTAACCGTTCCCGCTTCTAAAGCTTCTCGTTCTGTTGTAGACATATTAGGTACAAACTTACTAATAGTATTAAAAACCAACCTTGAAACAACAAAAATCCGTAAAGGCTTAATTGCAAGTCCCACTAATATTATTAAAATACTGCTAATTAAAATATTAATGGTTTGCATAGCAAAATTATATTTTATCAACAAAGCAGTAAAGATAGCATAACTTAGCAACCAAACATAAATAGAAGCTTTTTTAGAAATCAAAAAGCATGAATAAATAAATACGGACCACACAAATAAACTTGCAAGCATAGCGCTCTCCTAATAATGCACTAAGTTTCTACTATCTCGTTTTACTGCTAATACCCCATAAGAAAAATAGATAAAAACAACCGTCATACACATAAAATTTAGCGTATATGAATATATATCAAAAGTTTTCAAACATAAGTAAATCCAAATCCCTATGCTAGATGATATAACTGAAATCCTACTAGCTTGTTTATAACTCAATTGATGTTTAAATATAGCATACGACGCAACTTGCCCCATAATTGCTAATGCTAAAATGACAGTTGTAAACATACCAAATAAAGCAGAAACAATTATAGGATATACAAAAACAAGAAAATAATTTTTTATCTTTACAAAGCCTGCTTCCTTAATAAAGTCACTACCATCAAATTCATCATCTTCTATTTCACTTAAATCATGGGTTAAAGTTTCTTGATTATTATAAGATTTCGCATTTTTCTTATCATTTTTTAGAAAAAGTAGTTTAGGAAATTTAAGATGAATTTTATTGCTATTTACCAATAATAATAAATCTGGATATTCATCATTAATCTCATTAATTAATCCAGTAGTATCAATAATCGCAACTACTTTACCTAAATGATTTCGAATAAAGTATGGCATTTTTTTAGAAAATTGCACTTTACCATTTTCAACTTTAAACTTAGGTACCAAGTAAATAGGTTCTAACAAATCGTATTTTATATGATTATTCATATCTATCATTGATTTAATAGAAAAAGGTATACAAGCAATAATAAAAAAGAATAAAAAATATTTAATACCTAAGCCACGCCAACGCTTAACAACATCAATATAAAGTTTTCTTGAATAAAAAGATAAATATAGAGCTTGTCTATATTTATACAAAGGTGAATCGATATTTCTTAATTTTTGCTTACGCCATAACATATTTTTCCACATTTCCTTGAAATTGTATTATAATGCAAAGTTCTGAAATCACATCATATACATAAGATACCGCAAAATGCGAGCATTTTGATGATTGAATCCAAGATAATTTTGTCTAGTCTGGATGTTAAGGAGACTCATGGGTATAGATTTAAATAATTTGCGCACAATTGCAAAACTAACATACATTGAAATAAACGATGACATTAAGCAAATGCATGATAAGTTGTTGTCCATAATAGAAAAGATAGAAACATTAAAAAAAGTAGATACTACTGGAATAGAAATATTTAGACATATACATTTACCAAATCAAATAATGCGAGATGACATAGTTGATTGTGAAAATAACAGCGATAAACTTGCACAAGTAGCCCCTAATTTTGATAATAATGGTTATCAAATTCCTATTATACGTACTTAAACAGGTAAGTAAACTATGCATAAATTATCAATTACCCAACAGATAGAAGCTCTTCGCGCTAAAAAATTCTCAAGTGTTGAGTTAGTTAATCATTATTTAAATAGAATAGAAAAATACCAAGAACTCAATGCTTTTATAAGTTTAGCGCCAGAACAAGCATTAGAAATGGCTAAAAAAGCAGACAATCTTCTCGCAACTGGGAATGCCCCCGCTCTTTGTGGCATACCTATGGCACATAAAGATATATTTTGTACCGATTACTTGCCTACTACGTGTGGTTCTAAAATACTAAAAAATTTCGTTTCTCCTTATAATGCAACTATTGTACAAAAATTGAATGATAGTTACTCTATTATGCTTGGAAAAACCAATCTTGATGAATTTGGAATGGGCTCAAGTGGCGAAACAAGCTACTTTGGAGCCACATTAAACCCATGGAATAAAGAATACGTTCCAGGTGGTTCATCAAGTGGTTCAGCAGCAGCAGTTGCCGCTGGAATGGCAGCATTTGCAACCACAACTGATACTGGTGGTTCAGGCAGACAACCAGCGGCATTTTGTGGTCTATCCGCTATAAAACCAACTTATGGACTAGTATCAAGAAACGGACAAATTGCTTATGCTTCAAGCTTTGATCAGGCTGGAATAATAACTAGAAACATTCCTGATCTAGCACTTATTACTCAAATAATATCTGGGTTTGATAGTTACGATAGTACAACTATAAATAAACCTACCGCAAATTTTTCTGAATTTTTAGAAAAACCAATTAGCTCTATGAAAATCGGACTACCAAAATCTTTACTAGATATAGATATTGAAGATGAAGTAAAACAAATAACGTTAAATGCGGTAGAGATATTCAAGCAACTAGGCGCAGAAATAATCGAAATAGATTTAAACCTTGTTAACACTTGGTTAGATTGTTACCAAATACTAGCATCTGCTGAGGCTTCAACTAACTTATCCCGTTATGACGGAATAAGATTTGGCATGCAAGCACCTCATGCCAATAACATTGAAGATTTAATAATTAAATCACGAACCGAAGGATTTGGTTTAGAAGTTAAAAAAAGAATATTAACTGGAACTTTTGTTTTATCAGATGATAAACCTGAAAATGCATACATACACGCACAAAAAGTTAGACAATTAATTACCAATGAATTAAGGCAAAATCTTCAAAAAGTGCAAGCAATATTACTACCAACTGCCCCATGCGAAGCATTCAAAATAGGCGAAGCACAAACTTCATCATACAGGTATAAAATTGGGGATATTTTTACAGTTTGCGCCAATTTATCTGGTCTACCTGCTATCGCCATACCTGCAGGATTCGGTAAAACCAATTTACCAGTTGGTATACAATTACTAGGAGATTATTTAACCGAGCCACAACTTTTTCAAATTGCAAACGCATTCCAAAAAAATACTAGTTGGCACACACAATCTCCAAAATTAGGAGAAGAATTATGAGTTGGAAAACAGATATTGGTTTAGAAATTCATGTGCAATTAAACACTAACTCAAAGTTATTTTCTGGTTCTAGCACAAAATTTGGTACCCAACCCAATTCAAATACTAGCTATATTGATGCAGGTTTTCCAGGTACTCTCCCTGTTCTTAACCGTCAGGCTGTAAATAAAGCAATAATATTTGCCATTGCAACCTCAGCAAAAATTAACAATCATTCATATTTTGAAAGAAAAAACTATTTCTATCCTGACTTACCTAAAGGCTATCAAATAACCCAAAATTCCAAGCCGATAATAAGCAATGGCCATATAAATATTTGCCTACCTAACAATACTCAAAAATCTATCCACATTCATCATGCTCATTTAGAAGAAGATGCAGGCAAGCTAATTCATGATCAAAAAACTGCGAGCACTTATATTGATTTAAATCGCGCAGGCAATCCATTATTAGAAATTGTTACAACGCCGTGTCTTAATTCGGCAGAAGAAACAGTAATTTTTCTAAAAGAGCTACATACTTTAGTAAAGTTTTTAAATATTAGCGATGGTAACATGCAAGAAGGTTCTTTTCGTTGTGATGTTAATATATCTATTCGCCCCGATGATGATGAAGTTTTAGGAACTAGAACTGAAATTAAAAATTTAAATTCTTTTAAATTTATTGAAAAAGCTATTAACTTTGAAATTAATAGACATAAAAAAATGCTTACTGAACAACAAAAAATAGAACAAGAAACAAGACTTTTCTGCCCTGATACAAATCAAACCTATACAATGCGTGGTAAAGAGGATGCAACCGATTATAGATACTTTATGGATCCTGATCTTCTACCTATAGAAATTAATGCAGATGAAGTCTTACAAATTAAAAATGATATGCCAATGTTACCCAAAGAAGTACAAAAAGAATTAGAAAAATCTGGGATAAATGAAGATGATATAAACTTTATTTTAAACTCATCTGCAAATTATAATTTCTACGCAGAAACAATAAAACTCACCAAAACAAGCAAACAACAAGTAGTAAATTGGCTAAAAGGCCCATATACAGCTTTACTAAACACGAATAAGCTTTCCTTTGCTAATCCACCTATTTCTAGTCAAGATTTAGCATTATTACTTGATAAAATCGAAGCACAAGAAATATCTAAACAAGCAGTAAAGAATCTATTGCCAAAACTTATAGATAATAAAAAATCATTAACCGAACTACTTAAAGAACAAAACTCATCTAACCAAATAGATACATCAGAACTTAAAAAGATAATTCAAAAAATATTAGATGAAAATCCTGCGCAAGTAGCAGAATATAAAGCAGGTAAAGAAAAAATATTAACGTTCTTTATAGGCCAAATAATGAAAATAACCAAAGGACAAGCCGAAGCTCAAGAAATAAAAAAAATTATTCAAGATCTGATTAGGCTATGTTGACATTTGCTCTTCCAATTAACCTTAAGTTTTTCTTGATAAATACTTAAGGTTAATTGGAAGCATTGGGTGGCGCGGCCAAAAACCAATTGTCAACAGACTCTGTCCTATAAAACCCGGATAATTCGGGATAACACATTGGATAATTCGGGATAACAC
>JAUIBC010000043.1 GCA_030427555.1 Gammaproteobacteria bacterium
TTCAGCAATACGATCACATATCGTATTTAACATATCCCAACCTTGTTGTTGAACTATTGCTAGATTGCGGTATTGAGAATTAGTTAAATCTTGCAATAAATTAATTCCCATACATGAATGTTGCTCCTCAACTTCTGCGTGAACTTTGAAATAATCTGTTTCATTGTATTTTAACATAACTTCATTTTTAGCAAGAATAAATTTTAAATCATATGTATCATGAGATATATAGACCTATATAATTTTTATTTTTAAGTATAGTTATATTTGTTGGTAATTGTTAATAAACTAATACTTAAGTAAAAAACTGATGACAAGCCTCAAGTATTTTGGTTAATATAAATAAAATTAGGTGTTATGCCTTTGATTTTATAAGAAGATAAAAGTGCACATTTTCAAGTGTAAGATTTTTATACTATATTTAGTTGTATTTAAGCTATTATTTTGGCATGCAATTAGCTTTGCTTATGTAATAACCTATAATATAGGACCTTCTTGGTATGCTCCATCTGGAATGCAAGTGTTAAATTTAGATGCAGATACTCTAAATGCTTATACTATTAATAATAATCCTCGCGCAATTTTAAATAATGAATTATTTGTTGGAGCTAGATCATTAATAAAGCCTAATTTAGAAGGGCAAATTGGTATATCTATAAATAAAACTTCTAATGCTAAAATTAGCGGTGATATTTGGCAAGAAGCAGATCCTGAATTTGATAATTTTTATTATAATTATTTTATTTCACATACCGCATTGACAGTTAAAGGTAAAATTTTATTTAACAACAGCATTAATTATTTGCAACCATATTTATCTGTAAGTGCTGGTGTTGCAAGTAATCGTTCTTTTGCATTTAATCAAGTGGCGAAAATATTTGAATCTGTGGTTGCATATAATTTTACGCATCGAACATTAACTGCATTTACTTATACAGCTGAAGCAGGAGTACAACAAAAATTAAATGACAACTTAGCTTTGGGTATCGGTTATGAGTTTGCTGATCTTGGTAGAAGTAAACTTGGACCAGCTGATATGCAAGTTGGTAATGTTGTTCCTTATTTAAACCATTTATATATTAACCAATTGCAGTTTAATGTTAGTTATTTTATAAACTAATCAGGATGAGTAAGTTATATGGCTAAAACTTTTATATGGATATTTTTAATATTTTATTCGCAGTTAACTTTATCTGGAAGTAAGCCTTTATTTAGTATTACTGCTATTAGTCAAGCTCCAAGGTATATTGCAAGTAATCAATCTACTTCTGCTACATTTTTAGTTAAAAATAATACTAATTCAACTAAAACATTAGTAATGCAGCCAATTTTAGGGGTTAGTGTTGAAACTACTACAACAAATGCTTGTCATTATCCAATTATATTAGGTGGCGGAAAGTCTTGTATTTTAAATTTAATAATTAATGGATCGCAAATTCCAGATACAATTTTAAGCGGCCCAATAGTATGTCAGGTGATTGCTAATACAACGAATCCTAATCCAGCGTTATGTTCTCAACCTAATGCTTCGGAAAGTTTTTTGATTACTAAAAGTGCCGCGGCCGATTTAAGTCAAAACGCTTGGATAAGTGTAATGCTTGCGCAAAGCGAACCACCATCTGATATTACAACTTATGTTAATCAAATTTATGCATTGGCCCCACAAGCGGAACAAATTCATATTCGAGTTTCCCCAATTCTTAATCCTGTAGCCGATCCTACTAGTAATTCTAAATATCAGTTTTTTGCAGATGTTATAGCCGCTTTACGCGCCAAATATGCGACTAATCCTAATTTTTTAGTTGGTTATCATGTTGATAATTCTAAAGGTAGTGAACCATATTGGGGATGCGCTGATAATGATTGGCATTGTGTTCTAAGTGATAGTATTACTGTATTAAACAATATAAATGCTATTGCAGATCCTGCAAAAAAAGGAATTGGTTTTAGTATATATTCTATTGAGCAAAGCTATGTTATACCAGTTGATCCTGATTCTATTAAGGATGTTAAGGCTTGTTTAAATCCTGCTGATGCGGCTGTTGGTGCTACTTGTCCAATATCGGTCACAGCTTCACCTACTGTAAAATATGGTGATGTGTTGCCTAGTTATGGAGCATCTAATATTTATGGAACAGATGCTTTTGATTATGGATATCCACAATATTATAATTTAGTTGAATCATTAACTTCGGCACATGGAAGTATCCTAGTAACTTCAGCTTCTGATAGCTACTTTCCTCCAGATAGTGCGGCTAATTGTATTAGTGGTAGTTACCCATATAATGTTATTGATGCTAATTTAACAGGAAATCCTATTCCTAAAAATGCTCCAAGACCACCATTAATACCTTGTTTTGATTCTAATGAATCTTCTTCGCCATATCCAAATCCAGCAAATGATGTTTTTACACATAATAATACTGCCAATCCTACATTAGCAGCAGCATATGATGCCTATTTGATGACACAACTGCCACCAATTAGTGAACAAATTAATACTAATGGCGCGATAGTTTATATAACTTTTTCCGGAGAACCAGAGTTTTTTGGTGGTAGTGACTGGAGTTATGCTAATATAAGTTCATTTAATCAATTATTAAATAGTAATTTTACAAAGTTAAATCAGTTAATTCCTGGTATTATTCCTACAGGCGTTAATACTTCGCAAATTAAATATGCAATTTGGAATTTTGAGCAAATTTTAGCTAATAATAATTAGGATATAACATTCTGGATTTTGGGCACTTTTTAAAAAAGGTTTAAACCTGCCGTCTTTGCGAACAAAGTGAAGCAACATTAAAGGAAACTAGATTGCTTCGCAAAGACGAGTTATTAGTTAATTTCATAAAAATGGCTAAAGTCCAGGAACGTTATATAATCTACTTTATAGGACGTTACTTATTTTTTTGATGCTTTAAGTAAATCATTAATTTCAGCGTAATTAGGAACACCTAACATTAAGTCTTCGCCTTGTTCCACTAGCTTCTTTGATAAAAGTATGGTTCCTAAAAGCTTTAATGCTAGGCCTTTAAGATAACTAAAAGTGCTATTGCTTTCTGGTATTTTTTGAATGGTTTGTAGACGTCGTGAGTTTTCTTCTTCGTTATTAGGAAAATTTTTAATAGCCATGCATGTTGCTAAAACTGTAAGTAAAACTTTGTTGTAGTTTGAGCTAGATGATTTTGTATCTTTAACTATTTTTAAAACTTTATTGTATATAGATTCTTGTGGCTCTAATTGGAATTCTTGCTCGGCTTGTTTTATTCTATCGGCTAGAAGTTTATTTACTCTTTCCTTAGGACAATTCAAATCTCGCCACTCAATTATCCATTTAAGCTTATCATCATTCTTTAATTTAGCATACTTGCCGTTAACATAGACATCAATAACATTCCAAGTAATAGCATGATGCTTATTCATGCCTCGACCCTTTACCATTGCTGATGTGCCATGTAATGCTTCATTAAATTGATCCATGTTCCATGGTTTTTCCTCATCTATAGATTTCATGAGGTTAAAATATGCATATGAAGCTTTACCTCTGTCTATAGCATCTTTACATGAAAAATTCATACTGCTTGGATTAACAGCATTTATTATTTCCTTGGTTAATTCATATTTGAATAAATGAAAATGCACAGCTTGTTTTTCAGCAATACTTAATTCTTCTTTATTATCTAAACCTAGAGTTTTTAAACTTTTAATTAGTAGTCTTTCATGAAATTCTTGATTATTATTATCTTTATATAGTTTTTCACGTACTTTTTCTCCAAGATAAAAATCTTTTATATTTTTGCTATTTGGCTTGTTAATGTTAGATGGGTTGTTTAGAACATCTAATATATCACTTTTAATCTTTGCAATTGGCAGATATTTATTTGTGATTTTATAATAATCATGATGCATTTCGCCGTGATCTGCTGGTAATGTTACTACGTATAAATTTTCATGTTTCTCTTTCTCTTTCTCTTTCTCTTTCTCTTCTAACTCATGTAATTTTTTAGTAAATAGGTATTCGCGCATTCCTTCTTGCTTTAGGGTTCGTTTAATTGTCGATAAAATACTTGAGTTAACTTGTTCTCTGTCCAATCCTAAATTATTAATATAGAGGTGGGTTTCTCTTTTGTTTTCTTTAGCTTTAATAAATAGTTCAAATGTTTTTGGTATTTGAATTTTATTTTTTACTACTCTAACTTGCGTACCAAAATGTAATTGTTTAAGGTTGCTGTCATTTTGTAAAACGAATGGTAAATTTGTCCTGCTTTGTGGAGTAAAAGTGTCACTTTGAACTGACTTTAAGCGTCTGTCGAACCATTCTTCTTTAGATGGATATAATTTAGAAGGGGTGGTTATTCTCCAGTGCCAAGGATCATCTAGTAATTTATATACCAGTTTTTCAGTTTTCTCCATGTGTGGCGCTGTACTATCTACTATATTTTTTATGTATTCGAAGCTGTTATGTAAATTATCATTTAAATTTTCATAAATAGAAATGATGAAGTCATCATGTGGGTTTTCTTCAAAATAAGAAGAATGTTTTTCTATTAGCTCATAAAATTTAGAAAAAAGTTTGCTGTATTCTGTTTTAGAGTCATATTCTTCTTGTTGTATCTTTTTAATTTCATTAAATAATTTTGTTATTTCATCAGGCGCATTAAGAACTGTTTTTGGTATTTTTAATTTGCAAAAGTAAGCGTATGCATTTTGGTTATGCATGTCGGAACTTGATTTAATAACCCTAGGTATTTTTCTATACATAGTGCTCATTATAGCACATAATTAACAATATATTTCATTGTTGAATTATAATTTGTTCTTTGGTTTTTTTAATTAAGGTTTTTATGTCTTTATTTGTGCGAATCCCAGTTTTTTACAAGGTTACGTATTTTGTTTTGTAAATCTGTTATATTATTGTTATTGATAATAATAGTATCAGATATGTTTTTATATTCTTGTATGCTTGGTTGGGCATTAATAATCTGCATCGCTTGTTTGCGGTTAATGTTATCGCGAGATATTAAGCGCTGAATTTGAGTTTCTAAGTCGGTTGTTATTAGAAGAACGTTATCTAAATATGGAAATGGCGCACGTTCTTTTAGTAAAGGTATTTCAACTACGCAAAACTTGCTTGAGCATTTATTGATTTTTTTTTCTATTTCTTTTCTTATTAATGGATGTAGTAGGTTTTCAAGCCAAATTCTTGATTCTTGATTGGTAAATATAATATCACGTAATTTTTTGCGTTCTATATGTCCTTCATTGTCTAATATATTTTTACCAAATTTATTGGATATTTTATTTATTATGGTTTTATCATGGCTTGTGATTTCACGAGATATTTTGTCTGCGCTAATGACAGTTGCGCCAAGTTCTATAAATATTTGAGCAACTGTAGATTTGCCGCTAGCGATTGTACCGGTTAAGCCTATGCAGTACATATTTTATCATCCTTAGATTCGTGCCAAACTTCTTCAATTGATTTATGGGTTATTTCAGCCAATTCATCTATAGTTGAGTGTTTTGTATTTAATGGCGGTAACCAATAAATACAATTGCCAATAGGGCGTAATAGTGCTCCATGCTTTTGTGCTGTTTGGGCAATTTGTAAGCCTAGGCGTTTATTTTCAGGATTTATAATGTCAGCGGCAACAATTGCGCCAATACTTCTAATATTTGTTAATTTTCCGGTACTTGTTACAACCTCATTAAATCTATTAAGCATATAATCACCAAGTTTTATAGCTTGTTCGTTTATATTTTCTGCTTGCATTATTTTAACTGTTGCAAGGGCTGCGCTAGCGGCTAATGGATTTCCACCATAAGTATGTGAATGTAAAAATGCGTTCATTGGATTGTAGTCTTTGTAGAATAGCTCATAAATATTATTATCAATCATTACTAGACTAAGTGGTATACTTCCTGAAGTTAAGCCTTTCGATAAGCAGGTTAAATCGGCAGATATACCAGCATGATTTTGCGCAAGCCATTCTCCTGTTCTGCCAAGGCCTGTCATTATTTCATCTGCAATTAGATAAATATCATTTTTCTTCGCAAAGTCGTTAAGTTTTCTGAGTAAATCAGGGCTATAACATAACATTCCTGCGCTGCCTTGGACGATTGGTTCAAAAATTATGGCTGCTATATCATCTTTGATAGTGTCTAATTTAGGTAAGATTAACTCCCAGGCGTCATCACAATTTTGCCATGTTAGGTCTTGCTTACCATTTACATATGGCACATCGTTAATATGGTATGAATCTAATGGTAAGTTACCATATGGTTGTTTAAATATACCTACATCGCTAATGCTCATTGCGGCAAATGTGTCGCCGTGGTAAGAATTTTTTAATGATATAAATTTAGTTCTGTTGTTATATCCTTTGATTTTTGCTGCTTGTAGTGCGAGTTTTAGGGATATTTCTACGGCTGAGGACCCGTCGCTTGCAAAAAACACATGTTGTTTTCCCGTGATTTCGCTTAGTTTTTCAGCAAGTTCTATTATAACTTCATTTGTGGTATTAGCAGTTATCACATGTTCAAATTTATCAAGTTGGTTTTTGATTGCATTAATTATATTTGGATGACCATGACCAAGAGATTTACACCACCAACTTGATATGGCATCTATTATTTTGCCTTTATTGGTATTTATGTAGCTTCCTTTTGCATTTTGTATAACTAACGGCGGATATTGTGTAAAATCTTGCATAAAAGAGCAAGGATGCCAAATGTGTTTGAGATCTTTTTTAATTAAATTAGTGTACATGTGAATTTTTAATTGACAAAAATATTTGGTACTTTATCATTTTTCCTATTTACTGCAAATAGGCTAAATTTTATGAGTGCTAAATTTGAACGATGGACTAGCGATGAAATAACCGCTATTTATACTCAACCTTTTAATGATTTGTTATTTAATGCCCATACAATTCATCGACAACATCATAACCCTAATAAGATTAACTTTGCAAAATTGCTAAGTATTAAAACAGGTGCTTGTCCAGAAGATTGTGGATATTGTTCGCAAAGTGGTCATCATGATACTAAGCTCGCTAAAGAAAAATTACTTTCACTAGCAGAAGTACAGACTAAAGCTAAACTTGCTAAAGAAGAGGGCGCTACGCGTTTTTGTATGGGTGCTGCTTGGCGTAGTCCTCCAAATAAGTCTATGGATGAACTAATCGCGATGATTAAAGCAGTAAAAGATTTAGATCTTGAGTGCTGTATGACTCTTGGAATGCTTGATCCTGAACAAGCTAAAGCTTTAAAAGATGCTGGTTTAGATTACTATAATCATAATATAGACACTTCTCCTAGTTATTATCCTAAAGTAACAACTACTAGATGTTTTCAAGATCGTCTAAATACATTAGAAAATGTTCGTCAGGCTGGAATTAATGTATGTTGTGGTGGAATTGTTGGCCTTGGTGAAACAAGAGAAGATAGAATCGAATTTCTAGCAACTCTAGCAAATCTTGATACACCTCCTGAAAGTGTACCAATTAATCGTTTAATTCCAGTTGAGGGTACTCCACTTGCCAAAGCTAATCCAGTAGAAGGCTTAGAAGTAGTTAGAACAATTGCATCTGCTAGAATATTAATGCCTAAAAGTGCAATTCGCCTTACAGCAGGAAGAACAGAAATGAGTGATGAACTACAAGCATTATGTTTTTTTGCTGGCGCTAATTCTATTTTTATTGGTGATACACTTTTAACTGAATCTAATCCTGAGTTAAATAAAGATAGCGTTTTAATGAATAAATTAGGTTTAGTGGCAGCTGATTAATTTATTTTTATGCATGATCGCGATTGGATGCAACAAGCATTGTTACTTGCTGAAAAAGCTTATTCTAGAGGAGAAGTTCCAGTAGGGGCGGTGCTTGTTAGTGATGATGGGATGTTGCTTGGTAGTGGTTTTAATCAGATGATTAGTTTAAGTGATCCTACTTCGCATGCAGAAATTCTAGCAATTAGAGAGGCTTCCAATGCGCTTAAGAACTATCGTCTTGATGGTTGTACTTTGTATGTAACTCTTGAACCATGTTCTATGTGTGCAGGGGCCATGATTCATGCGCGTCTTAAGCGCCTTGTATTTGCGACTCGTGATTTTAAATCTGGCGCCGCTGGATCTGTTTATAACTTGTTGCATGGGTATCCGCTTAATCATAAAATTCAAATCGATGAAGGAATTATGCAAGAAAAATCCGCAAAATTATTAGCGGATTTTTTTGCTGCGCGTCGCTAATTAATTATATTATCCATAATTGCTCAATGAAAAATAGTTTGTGAAAGCAGTTTCTATAATTTCATTAGTTGGGTAAGTAATTCTTTTGCAGATATTTCTCCAACTAACTGAGTGACTGGTAGAAAATTTCCTTTATTATCTATAAACATAAAAGTAGGTGGGGCTACTACATGAAAATGATTAAGAAGTTCTTTGGTATCACCGTTGTTTTTTGTTAAATCTACCTTTATAATTAATACTCTTTCTAATTGACTTAAAATGTCTTCATTTTTCAAAGTAGTGTTAGAAATTACATGGCATGATGCGCACCAGTTGGCATAAAAGTATAAGACAACCGGAGTATTTTTCTTTTTAGCTGAGTCTATTGCTTTTTGAGCTTCTTTTAAGGTTTTAACTACAACTATTTTAGTATTGTATTTTGTAACACTTTGACAGTCACTACGTAATGGCTGCATTGGGTTAGAATGCCCAGAACTTGCACCGTATAATATTAATAATCCATAACCAATTAAGATAATGGCAAGACCTTGTTTAATTTTATCTTGGTTGGTTTTTGTGCTGGTAAATGGTTTGATAAATACGCCGCTAAATATGCTAAGGCTTGCCCACAATAACATTGTATATAAATTAGGTATAATGCGTGATAGCAAATAGATTGCGATCCCTAACATCAATATCCCAAATAAATGTTTGATAGTATTCATCCAATTTCCGGCTTTAGGTAATAGTTTTCCGGCGGATGTACCTATTAATAACAAAGGAATTCCCATTCCAAAGCTTAAAAAGAAAAGAGATATTAATCCAAGAGCTATATCTCCGGTTTGAGCAATATAGCTTAATGCGCCAATAAGAGGAGCGCTTACACAAGGAGAAAGCACTAAAATTGACATTGAACCAAGGATAGCGGCATTTAAAAAATGTCCGCCCGAATGACTTTTAGTAATCCCGGCTAATTTATTTTGTAACGTTATGGGTAATTTTATTGAGTATAAATCAAACATTGATAAGGCTAATAATACAAAAATAGCGCTAAAAATAATTATTGCCCATGGAGATTGCATAACTATTTGGAGATTACTGCCAAGTAAAGCAATCACTGCACCAATTATTCCATAGGTTATCGACATACTTAATACATAAGTTAATGATAAAAGAAAAGCCTTGCGTGTTGTGATGTTTGGACCATGTCCAACGATAATACCTGATAAAACAGGTACCATAGGTAAAATGCATGGTGTAAAAGCAAGTAGTAAGCCAAATCCAAAAAATGAGAATACAATGACGATCCAGCTATTAGAGGAAAATAGCTTATTAAAATCAGTTGTCACTTCGGCTTCCATTTTTTTCGTGATATTTTTAATAGGTTTTGACTTATTTGGCGTTTGTTGCTCAATAGCTTCTAAGTTAACATTTGTAATTGCAAGACTTGGAGAAAATGCAACTTTAATTAACCGACGTTCAGGTGGATAGCAAAATCCTTCATCAGAGCAACCTTGAAAACGAACTTCAATGATGTTTTCACCAGGGCTTTCGCTTAACATAGGTACATTTAATGTTAATTTATTATGGTATACGGGAAATAACTGTCCTTGGCGATTAGTTTTCATCTGTGGTACAGGGTAATTTATCATCCCGAGTTTTATCACCTTTTCATCTTTATTTATTATTTGTAGGCAATTTTTGTAAAGAAAATAATTAGGCGCTATTTTCCATTGTATTTTGATAGTATTAGGGTCATATTTATTTACTTGTATTTTAAATGCTTTATCTGCTGGTAAAGGTGGGTTTGCTAAAGCAAATAACGGTAGTAATAAAGAAAGAGTTATAAATATACGTTTTATCATATGTTTTCGTAAGCATCTAATATATACCTTTTAAAAGTTTAACATGTATTATAAAAAAAATTAATTTTATCTCTTGAAATTTAAATATTAGTCTCCATATAGAGTGCATCAGACAATAATCTGAGTTGATAAGATAATTAATTAGGAGAAAATAATATGGCTATTAAAATTCGTCCATTACACGATCGTGTTGTTGTGCGTCGTTTGGAAGAAGAGCGTACAACTGCTGGTGGTATTGTTATACCTGATAGTGCAGCTGAAAAACCAATGCGTGGTGAAATTATAGCTGTTGGAGAAGGTAAGATTTTAGATAACGGTGACGCACGTGCTTTAGCGGTTAAAGTTGGAGATGTTGTGTTATTTGGTAAATATAGTGGCACAGAAGTTAAACTTAACGGTGAAGAGTTAGTGGTTATGCGTGAAGATGACATAATGGCTGTCGTTGAGAAATAATTGATTTAATAAATTCATAGGAGATAAATCAAATGGCTAAAGAATTACGTTTTGGCGACGACGCTCGTCAACAAATGTTAGCTGGTGTAAATGCTCTAGCAAATGCAGTACAAGTAACAATGGGTCCACGTGGTCGTAACGTTGTACTAGAAAAATCTTATGGCGCACCTACTGTAACTAAAGACGGTGTATCTGTTGCAAAAGAAATTGAGTTTGAAGATCGCTTTAAAAATATGGGCGCTCAAATGGTTAAAGAAGTTGCTTCTAAAACTTCTGATGCAGCTGGTGATGGTACAACTACTGCAACAGTATTAGCTAGATCTATATTAGTTGAAGGTCATAAAGCAGTAGCTGCTGGCATGAACCCAATGGATCTTAAACGTGGAATAGACAAAGCTGTTCTTGCTATTACTAAAGAATTACAAAGTATGTCTAAGCCATGCAAAGATAACAAAGCTATTGCACAAGTTGGTACTATTTCTGCTAACTCTGACTCAGCTATTGGTCAAATTATCGCTGAAGCTATGGAAAAAGTTGGTAAAGAAGGTGTTATAACTGTTGAAGATGGTAATGGTCTTGAAAATGAATTATCTGTTGTTGAAGGTATGCAATTTGATCGCGGTTATATTTCTCCATACTTCATTAATAACCAGCAAAACATGTCTGCTGAACTAGAACATCCATTTATTTTATTAGTAGATAAAAAGATTTCTAGTATTCGTGATTTATTACCTACATTAGAAAGTGTTGCTAAAGCTGGTCGTCCTTTGCTTATTATTGCTGAAGATGTTGAAGGTGAAGCTCTTGCTACATTAGTTGTAAATAATATGCGTGGTATTGTTAAAGTATGTGCTGTTAAAGCTCCAGGCTTTGGCGATCGTCGTAAAGCAATGTTACAAGATATTGCTATTTTAACTGGTTCACAAGTTGTTTCAGAAGAAATTGGTAAGAGTTTAGAAGCTACTACAATAGAAGATCTTGGTACTGCTAAGCGTGTTGTTATTACTAAAGAAACTACAATAATCATTGATGGTCAAGGTGAATCAAAGGAAATCAACGAGCGTATTAAGCAAATTCGTGCGCAAATGGCAGAAACTACTTCTGATTATGATCGTGAAAAACTTCAAGAAAGAGTTGCAAAACTTGCTGGCGGTGTTGCCGTAATCAAAGTTGGTGGTGCAACTGAAGTTGAAGTTAAAGAAAAGAAAGCACGTGTTGAAGATGCATTACATGCGACTCGTGCAGCTGTTGAAGAAGGCATTGTTGCTGGTGGTGGTGTTGCTTTAATTCGCGCACAGAAAGTTCTAAAAGATGTAAAAGGTGAAAATCATGACCAAGATATGGGGATTGATATTTTACGTCGCGCTATAGAATCTCCTCTACGTCAAATAGTAGATAATGCTGGCTATGAGGCTTCTGTTGTTGTAAACAAAATAGCTGAATCTAAAGGTAACTTCGGTTTCAATGCATCAACTGGCGAATACGGTGATATGGTTGAAATGGGTATTTTAGATCCAACTAAAGTAACTCGTACAGCATTACAAAATGCAGCTTCAGTTGCAAGCTTAATGCTAACAACTGAATGCATGGTTGCTGATTTACCAAAAGACGATGCTTCTGATGCTGCTGCTGGTGGTATGGGTGGCATGGGCGGCATGGGTGGAATGGGCGGTATGATGTAATATCCCAGTTTTATCCAACGCAAAAAACCCGCCTTTTGGCGGGTTTTTTTATATACAAATGATATGGTTATTTCTGGACTTTAGCCATTTTTGTCCGGTACGAAGATCAATGACTTATCTTCATTGATTCAATAATTAAATCCTTATACACTACCAGTTTTTTAAAATTGAGGTTTGAATGAACTATAAAACATTGTTAGACGTTTACCGGGCTCAAATAATAGGTGATTATAAAACAGTTGCGCATTACCAATCGATAGAAGATTTTCAAGGTTTCCAAAAATGTGCAGATGAATTATCCACTCACGTTGAATCTATTCAAAAATTAGAAAAAAAAATTAACTATGCCTGTAAAGAAACGTTAGATGGCTTTTATAATCCCGTTATCTTCGAAGAGATCCTTGCTGAACTGTCTCTCTTGCCTGAACCATGGAGAAGATTTATAGATCTGATTAAAAAAACTGAACAAACAATCCATTGCATATCTAAAAATAAACAAACTGACTCTGATATATTAAGTAGACTTTATTTGTTTCTTGCACGGCTTTATCATGCCACACATCCGCAAAAAAATAACACACAATTTTCAAGTTATTTACCTTTGGCAGGCCAGGCATTAAGAGAATCAATGATTTATTTTGCAAAAAGAAATTCCAATATTCAATCCCTGATTAAATATTATTCAAAATTGAGCGAGCATTGGACAAAGCCTTTTAAGGCACATTTGAATGATCAACTTTTTTATTATCTTGTGAGTATAAAACGTCTTTCCTATAGTGCATGTTTGCAACTTGCAAAAGATAGAAGCCTTTCTAATTCACTGCAAGCACTATGTTATGAGTTCGCATTTATGCATACAGGAGCACCACATCATGCTATGTTATTGCGTTGTGTTTCATTTGCGTTTCAACAACAAGGTGAGCTCTCGGGCGCTGCTTTGGAGCAATTTTTTATTACGCAGACAAAATTTAGTATATTTAAACGTTTGTTTCAATATAATGGCCCTTCATTTTCACTTTTAGCTTTACCTGTTACAGAAAAAATAAAAAAGCTTTCTATAGACGAATACCAAACACTCTTAGTAAGTGCTCAATCACATAACCTACCTATATTACGTAAACTTTTTGAAGACCGACTACAAGAATATTCTAAAGTAACCGAAACTCAAGTTAGCAGTACAAATGATAAAAAGCTTTCAAAAGATGAAGAAGTATTTAATCAAGCAATTGTTTTTTTAGAAAAACTTATGGTTCTAAAAAAGCAGGGGTATATTCCTAAGGCTTTGAAAACACCTTTTGTTTTTTCAAAAAGTTCTCTAAATGATTTACATGAAAGTTTAAAAAATACCAACAGACTCTTCTTAGAACTTCAAAGAAAAAAACAATATCCTGATGTTTGGATGCTTATTGAAAATATATTCATATTACTTGAAAATAAAGGATTTCCATGTAAAGCACATCGACTTACTATTGCTAATCATTTTCTTAAAGAAAATCCAGAATATACCTTATCAATTTTGAAAAACTACGAAACCGACTCTGTAGTTCTTGAGCAAATAGAAAATCTACATATTCAATTAAATAAAAACGTTGAGATGTATTATTCTGAATTAAACTCTCTTACTTCATTAAGAAAAAATTTAGATGCCACATCAGAGGAAATTAATGTAGGTATAAAAAATGTAAATAAATTATTAAAAAATCCTCCTAAAGATTTAGAACTTAAAGCACGTTTTTTACACGAGGAGCTTGCTTTAAGGTTGATGTATATTCAAAAATCGAACAAACGCGTTACACCAAGTTCAGATTCGATACGAGGAGAGATTATGCGTACTGACATGGGGTCCGTATCGGAACTTATTGAACAATTAAAAAACGAAGTTTTGCCAAATTTTAGCGCAAAAGCAGAGGTACTTTGTACTATAGGAAAAGCCTATTTTTATTGTGGCAATATTTCCAAAATGATTTATTGGACGAAACCAGAGTTACCACAAGAAAAAATGAACGATCCTTGTTATCATACCCAGATAAAAGAAGACGAAAAACATCTTCTACGCCTAATGAAATTACATTATACGCAAGCCTTAAGTTCTTTTGAAGAAGCATTAAATTATGATAGCTTACATATTGAATCGAGATTTTATGCTGCAGATAGTGC
>JAUIBC010000155.1 GCA_030427555.1 Gammaproteobacteria bacterium
TGTATAAAGATTTGCAGATATAGAACCATAATTATCCGTAGATTTTATTCGAGAGTTTGGAACAAAAGTTCCATAAGAACCTATGGCTTTCATATAAAAATTTTTATAAAAATTGTATTCAAAATCAACTGAAATATTCAAAGCGGATGATAGAGGGAATCCAATATAATTGCGTGTTGGGCTGGACATAGGATTTGTTTCATATAATACTTGCCAAGTAAAAATGGTTTTATCAGAAAGTGTATGTTGGCTCGAGAATAAAAATGACCAAACATTTTGTAAATAAGCTGGTAAAGATTTATTTCCGACAGAGACGGTATTATAAAATAATATATTACGCAATATAGACCAATTTGAAAAGTAAACTTTACCGGTTATACTCCATAAATCATTTACCATATGTTCTAATCCTAAAAAAGCAACAGAAGCATCTACGTTTAATGCGGCGTAATTGTAATTTGCAATTTTCCCTGCTCTACTAACACCTCTTACTATATGGTAAATTGGTGAGTAATACGCGAGAGATAAAAAATCTTTTGAATTTAATTTGTAATATAAACCAATATCGGTAACATAAGCATAACCAGCATCTTTGTTTTTTTCATACCCAACAATTGGTGAAATAGATGAAATCTCTAAATAAGTCCTTTCAAGATTAGCCCCAACTCCAATTGCTAAATTAGGCGTAAGCTGATAACTCGCTAAAATTCCTGATCTATAATATAAAACGTTAGTAACTAAGGAAGCATTTGAAACAATGGAGTTGGCTGGCCAATTTAAATCACCGTATACGCTTGGCAACATGTTAATGCCTACTACCCATTTGTCATTTAACCTATAATTGGCATAAACATATGGAATAGGATCGTAAACACTGCTTTTAGCTGTTCCAGATTTTCCATAAGACGTTCCTTTGAATGTCAATTGCGGTACAAAGAATAGATTTCCGCCTCTAAATTCAAAATTATTAGTTTTAGCTATTTGTGCTGGATTAGGAAAAAAAGTACTATTTAGAAGTTGCCCTCCTGATGCAAAAGACTTCGCAGTGCAAAATAATAAAACTAGTAATACATATTTCACAAATTAGCCCTTATTTTTTATTCTTTTAGTTGGTTTTAATAATTGGATTAAAATAATGGCGCATCAAGATTAGTTGCCAGCATATGGTGCCAATCATCAAGCTAAATCTGCCTTGACCTCGAAGTTTTTCGTAAGTCATGTAAACATCAGAAATGTTATTAATAAATCAATGGGCAATTATGAATTAGAACTTTAACTTTATCAAGAGAGTAATTAAGATTGATTAGTGCAGTGTTACTCTTAATATAACTGACAATTTATATGCTAATAATTAAAAAGCCTGACATGGGTACGCCTCTCATTAGAGAGGGTACACATTGCTCAGTGAAAAGTCGTGCATCACGTTATTATTATCTTCTTCTAGAGCCATATCATTTAATATGAATTGTGGAATAGCAAACATTCCAGTTGTAGAAAGTAGATTGTTATTACTTGCTTGTATTGGTAAAGTTGTTGGTAACTTCGTGAATAAATCTAATTGTGAAATATATAAAGATTTATCTTCAATGTAAGAAAACACTTTATTTTCTGTTAATTTATTTTGTATTTCTTCTAATATATTGACATCGATGCCTTTTAGTTCCACAAAATGGACAATTTTAGGGGTAAAATTTCCATGTTGTGAAGCTTTTTTATCTGGTCTTTTAACTATATTAAAGTTATCTCTTTGAAGAAGAATACTTAAAATGCTTGGAGTTATACTCTTTATATAATTAATGTTTTCCTTTATTTGATTAAACGTTTCTGGTTGTCGTATTTTTATTAATTCGTGTTCAGCATTTGGTAAATCTATTGTTATTTTGTATTTATTTTGTGACAAAACTTCATGATTATTTTCTATTTCGCTACGAAAATATTCTGTATTAACAATTATGTCATGAGCTAGGTCCGTTAAATCGCTAGAGAATCTATGAGACTCGTTTGTTTCTAATAACTGATAAAGTTTTTGATTAATATTAATACTTCTTCCATTTATATTAATAAATACATTTGGGTTTTTCCATTTGTACTTTGTAGAATCAATAGGTTTTCCTTGTTTGTTAAATAATACCATTTCTTCTATGTTTTTATTTAAAAAATAATTAGGACCATAATCCCAATATAAACTCTCTCCTTTTTTGATATCGCGTTCAGCTTCAAGGTACATTAGGTTCCAGCCAAAAAAAAGAGAGTGAATATTACGCATTTTAAAATTTGCTGTTGCTACAGAAGCAAGTGTTTTCTTATTATTGAAAGATAATTCTGTATCTAAGCGTTCTTCATCAGGGGCATGATTCATGAACCTTGCCATGTTCCCATGCTTGCTTGCAGATAAGAATAATTTTTGTGGGGTTTCTAGAGCATATAAATCATTTTCATCAAATTCACTTTTAAATTTTTCTTTAGAGGCATATATTATTTTGCTGCCTTGCGGTATGTTTTGAATAGCAACTAACCCAAAAGCCAGGTGACCGTTTATAGTAACTTCAGTTATAGCCATGCTATTTTGCAATTCTATTGATTGACTAATAAAGTCTTCTTTTATTGGACTGTCAATTTTTTTAAGATTTATAATGGTCTCAGACCATTCGGACATTTTAAATTTTTCGCATGCTTTTTCAGGAGTTAGTGGTTCAATTTTGTTCTTATTTTTAAAATTAACTCTTCTTATTTGTGACTTTTCTGGATTTTTTTTATTTTTTTGAGTTAAAAAAACTTTTTTTGAGTAG
>JAUIBC010000156.1 GCA_030427555.1 Gammaproteobacteria bacterium
ACTAACAAAAATATTAAATAATGGAAATACATCAGCTTGATATATCTTATGTGAGTACAATGTCCTTAATTTTAAAAATTCTGCTTCACTCTCAAAAACATACTCTTGAATTTGATAAGAGGCTTTTTTTAAATAACGTTGACGACCGTTTTCTACCACTATTCGCAAACTTAAATGGCGCGACAATAACACATTAAATGCTTGTTGCAATTGCTCAACATCTAATGCTGAAAATTTAAACTCTATATAGGCATGAGTATTCACATTACCAAGTTCAAAGCCATTATATCGTCCCAAATAATAAGCTTGTTGCACGTTACTCAATGCAAAATCATCATACAAATGAGTTTTATCAATTTTTTGAATAATGTAATCTTGATAAACAAATTTTCTAGGATTCATTTCAATTTTAGAAGAAAGTGCTGCTGGTGTTTTACAATTGAAAATATCCGCTACTCGAAGTTCTGAAGATAACTTTAAATTAATTAAATATATTACCTGAATAGCAACAATACTATTACCACCTAATTTAAAGAAATCATCAAAAGCCCCAACTCGCTCAACTCCTAAAATATCCTGCCAAATATTAGAAATCTGCCGCTCCAAATCATTGCGTGGCGCGACATAGACTTCAGATTCAAATTCTGGAATAGGTAATGCTTTACGATCTAATTTCCCATTCACTGTTAGTGGTAAGCTAGTTAAATGCACATATACACTCGGTAGCATGTAATCTGGCAAGTGTAATGCCAAATGCACGCGAAGACTATCTTCATTAATTAACGATGGCGATACATAATAGGCAACTAAATATCCATTATGGAGAGCATAATATTGAATTGTAGCTTGACTAATACCCGGATAATTACTTAATACACTCTCGATCTCGCCTAACTCAACCCGAAAACCTCGTATCTTAATCTGAAAATCGTTCCGACCTATATATTCAACGTTCCCGTCTTCTAAATAACGTACCAAATCCCCAGTTTTATAAATCTTGCCGGAGTCAAAAGGATTTTGAATAAAATGCTTTTTGGTCAATTCGGGTTGATTCAGATAACCACCAGCAACACCCATCCCACCTATATAAAGCTCGCCTATTGCCCCAATTGGAAGTGGATTAAGATTTGAATCAAGAACATAAATTTTATAATTGGGATAAGGTTTGCCAATGCTTTTGTAGAAATTGTTTTTCTTATGTATTAAAGTTGCAGCAACTGTAATCTCAGTTGGGCCGTACTCATCATACAGCATATCAGTATGTTTAGTAATAATTGATAATTGTTGTTCGGTAACTGCTTCACCACCTATAAAACATTTTTTAATGTGTAACTCTTTTGCAAACGATAAGATTTGTGATAAATAAGAGGGTGTTGTTTTAATAAAATCAATTTCATTGTTTTTTAAATGTTGAACATATTGATCCGCGTTTTTTTGTTTTCCACCATATATAATAATGCGTTTACCTAACAATAAAGGCATAATGGTCGTGGTTACTGACAAATCAAACGTTAACTGGCTAGAAAAATCTACTGAATCAATTTCTTTTACATAGTCAGAAACACTATAACAATAATTAACTACGTTTTTATGAGAAATCATTACACCTTTAGGATTGCCAGTAGTTCCTGAAGTATAAATTACATAGGCAAGATCTGTAGGGTTAGTTTTATTTTTTAATGGTTTAATGCTTGCGGTTAAATAAGGTTTTTCATCAACGTTAATTCGATGAACCGGGAAATCAATTTCAATATGGATCTGAGTCAAAACCAAATTACTACTAGCATCAGATAACATATGCTTAATACGTTCAATAGGGGCTTCTGGGTCCATCGGAACATAAGCAGAACCTACTTTTAGTACTGCAAGAATAGAGATAATCATCTCGAAACTTCTGTCTAAACATAAACAAATAAATTTCGTTGGATTTTGTTTTTGAATAAAACGTGCTAATTGATTGCTTTGTTCATCGAGTTCCTTGTAAGTGAGTTTTTTGCCTTCAAATATCAATGCAATATTATTAGGGCCTCTTTGGGCTTCTTCACTAAATAATAGATGCAATGTTTTATCTAAAGGATGTTCTCGCTCCGTTTTATTCCAGTCATAAACAATGGTCTTATACTCTTTATCCGTTAATAACGAATAATCTTGTATGGCTTTATCTTCCTCAACAACCTGACTTAGTAAATACTCTAAATGACTCGCCATTCGCTTAATGGAAGATTCTTTGAATAAAGAAGTGGCATAGCCTATTTCTCCAACTATCCTATAAGGTTCTATCAAAAAGTTTATCTCTAAATCAAACTTCGATATATTATTTGGTAATTCTAACGGTTTAACTAAATCGATAACCTCAACCGCTTGGCTCTGTACAACATTAAATAATACCTGAAAAAGTGGATGTCTAGATGTGTCTCGTTCTATCCCCAAATCATCTACAATACGTTCAAATGGTATAGATTGATGCGCTTGTGTTTCAAGAATAGTTTGATGTGTATGCCTTAATAAATTATTAAAAAATAAACTACCATCAAGCTTGATACGGAGTGCTAATGTGTTAACAAAAAATCCAATTAAATCAGAAGTCCCAGGGTGATCACGATTTGCTATCGGGCTACCTATAACTAAATCATCCTGACCGCTATAACATGAAAGCAAAATAGCTACGGTAGATAATAGTAATGTAGAAACAGTTACACCCTGAGATGCCGCATATTTTTTGATTTTTTGTGATAATTCTTC
>JAUIBC010000157.1 GCA_030427555.1 Gammaproteobacteria bacterium
TTTTGCCAATCTTTAAATAAATCAAGTATGATATCTTCTTTTGCTATTTGATTAGGAGTTTTTTGCACTATAATTCTCAACCATAATTTACATTACGCATCATTATAACTACAAACATTAACAATGTCCATTTAAACACACAAAGTGACCTTATATTCATCAATAAAACTTCTTAAACTATAAAGAGAAAAATAAACCAAATTAAGGTACATTTAGAGTTTAACACACACTTTTAACCAAACAACTATTATTGTATAATACTACACTCATAATCAGGTTCATCTGATATATTTCTAAGCAGATCACACCAAAATGCATTTTTTTAGAGAATAAAGGGTTTTGATGATAAATAAAATACGTAACATTGCTATAATCGCACATGTTGACCATGGGAAAACAACTTTAGTTGATAAACTTTTAGAACAAACCGGTACTCTTGACGAACGAGCACCAAAAGTTGAGCGAGTTCTAGATTCGAACGCCTTAGAAAAAGAGCGTGGAATTACCATTCTAGCCAAAAACACCTGCGTAAATTGGCAAGGATATCAAATAAATATCGTCGATACTCCTGGACACGCCGATTTTGGTGGAGAGGTTGAACGCATTTTATCAATGGTCGATAGTGTATTGCTGCTGGTTGATGCAGTTGATGGGCCTATGCCACAAACACGCTTTGTAACGCAAAAAGCTTTTGCTCGTGGTTTAAACCCTATTGTAGTCATTAATAAAATCGACAGAAATGGCGCACGTCCACATTGGGTTATGGATCAAGTTTTTGATTTATTTGATAATCTTGGAGCAACCGATGCCCAACTTGATTTCCCAGTTATTTATACATCAGCATTAAATGGCTATGCAAAACTTGATTTAGAAGAAGATAGTCATGATATGAGTCCATTATTACAAGCTATAATAGATAATGTAAGCCCACCAGATGTGAACAGCGACGGCCCTTTTCAAATGCAAATTAGCTCTCTTGATTACTCATCTTATGTCGGCACAATTGGTATTGGCAGAGTAAGCCGTGGGCAAATACATGCCAAATCTCCAGTCAAAATTATTGATAAAGATGGCAATATACGCAGTGGGCGCTTACTCCAAATTTTAGGATTTAAAGGCTTAGAAAGAGTAGAAATTCAAACCGCACGCGCAGGTGATATCATTGCCATCAATGGTATAGAACAATTAAACATCTCTGATACAATTTGTGATCCAAATACAGTCGAAGCACTGCCACCACTTACAGTTGATGAACCAACTATAAGCATGACTTTCCAAGTAAATGATTCACCATTTGCCGGCCTTGAAGGTAAATTTGTAACTAGCCGTAAATTACGTGAACGCCTACAAACTGAACTTCTACATAATGTAGCTTTACGTGTTGAAGATACTAGTGACCCAGATAAATTTAAAGTGTCCGGCCGCGGTGAATTACACTTATCTATTCTAATTGAAAATATGCGTCGGGAAGGATATGAGCTTGCCATATGCAAACCAGAAGTTATAATGAAAATAGAAAATGATGCAAAACTTGAGCCATATGAGCGATTAACTGTTGATGTTGAAGAAGGACATCAAGGCAGCATTATGGAAAAACTTGGCGAAAGACGCGGTGACTTACAAAATATTGTCCCAGATGGCAAAGGACGAGTACGCCTTGACTATACAATACCAACACGCGGCTTAATAGGATTTCATACTGAATTCTTATCTGCAACATCAGGCACAGGCCTAATTTATCATGTATATGATCATTATGGCCCTGCAATTCAAGGTAAAATTGGCAAACGCAATAATGGTGTGTTAATCGCAAATTGCACAGGTGCCGCACGAGCATTCGCACTATTTAATATCCAAGAACGTGGACGCTTATTTATTGGACCTCAAGTTGAGTGCTATGAAGGCATGATAGTTGGTATCCACTCACGTGATAATGACTTAATAGTTAACGTCACTAAAGAAAAACAATTAACCAACATGCGAGCATCTGGTTCAGATGAAAATATAATTTTATCACCACCAATTAAACTATCACTCGAACAAGCATTAGAATTTATTGATGATGATGAATTAGTCGAAGTAACACCAAATTCAATTAGACTACGCAAAAAAGAACTAAAAGAACATGAGCGCAAAAAAACTAAAAGATCAGATCAGGAGGATAAAAAATAAAAAACATGACTAAGAAAGGATTTGATCGCGTTATCTTATATGCAAGACAAATAAGGGCTAACAAAGATATCAATGAAACGCTAGTACATTTAATCGAATTTTTACAAGAAAAAAATATTACTACTTTCATTGATAAAGACACAGCTGAAAGCTTTGATTTGCAAACGCCGGTTTTAGACCATGCTATGCTTAAACCTAATAGCGATCTTCTCCTAGTCGTAGGCGGTGATGGAAGTTTATTATCCGCAGCTAAAATAGCAATTGAACATAAAATACCAGTGATTGGCGTAAATCGCGGTTATTTAGGATTCTTAACCGACATATCACCACAAGAATTCGCCAATCAACTCCTCTCAGTATTAACCGGAAACTATACTGAGGAATATAGAACTATGCTATATATGCATATTCATAAAGATGATAAAACATATGTACATGGCAGCGCTTTAAACGACGTAGTATTAAGTAGAGGTAACGAAACTAGACTCATCACATTTGATGTTTATATAAATAAGCAATTTGTGAGCCATTATCGTGCGGATGGATTAATATTAGCAACCCCAACAG
>JAUIBC010000044.1 GCA_030427555.1 Gammaproteobacteria bacterium
TAAAAACCGACAGAGCATTTGTTGTCGCGTGTTTTCCATATCCAACGCCCATTGCCGGTGCTGTTGGCATGCTTACTCTTATTTATTTTTAACTTCAAGAGTAAGGACAACCAGCCATGGACAAGGAAATAAAATTAATATTATTAGTTGAAGATGATATTACTAGTGCGCTTTTGTTAGGGCATTTTATTAAAAATTTAAATTATGAATTAATCCACGTTTTCACTGCTGAAAGCGCGGTTTATTTATGTAAACTTAGAAGTTTTAATTTAATTTTGATGAATATAGGTTTACCATATCATGATGGTTTTTGGGCGAGCAAACAAATTCGTCAAATCACCTTAGACATACCGATTATTGGGTATACAGTTAGCGATATCAATACAAATTTACTCAAAAAAGCCGCACTCTCTGGCATGCAAGCTTTGTGTAACTATTGGTTATCTCAAGATAAGTTAGCGCAAGCTGTAAACCAAGTTACAACCCATGATATTTGTTAAGCAAGGAGGGCTTATGAGAAGCATTACTATTTTATCTACGACTGCAGCCATGATATTTTCATGTGCGCAGTCTAATGCTGGCATGATGAGCTCCATTGAGTCTCTCAAAGAATGGACCTGGCTAGGCAGTATTAGTGTAGGTCCTGTTTGGGAAAGTGCTGGTAATACCCAAACCTTTTATTTAGCACCAGATATTATAAAAACCTATTCAGCATCGAATGTAACGCATGCATTGGCAGATGGCGAGGTTTTTGTTGGTATTCAAAAAGATTTGCCTAAGGCATTACTTGGTCAATTTGGCCTTGCAGTTGCGGTGACTAGCAATGCAAAGCTATCTGGAAACGTTTGGGATGATGCGGATTCGATTTTTAATAATTACAGTTATAGTTATCGAGTTCAGCATACTCATATTGCAGCGAAAGGTAAGCTGTTGGTTGATCGAGGTTATTGGGTTATGCCATGGGTTAGTGCGAGTCTAGGAGTTGGGTTTAACAATGCTCATGCTTTTAAAAACACACCATTGATTGCAGAAGCAGTTACTATGCCAAATTTTGCATCGAATACACAAACGAGTTTTACCTATACTCTGGGCGCCGGCGTGCAAAAAGTTTTAAATCAGCATTGGCAAATAGGTGCCGGGTATGAGTTTGCTGACTGGGGTCAAAGTCAATTGGATCGTGCATCAGGCCAAACATTAAACTCAGGCTTGAGTTTAAATCACTTATATACCAATGGTTTGTTATTTAACTTAACTTATTTTGCATAATGGATGAATGAGATGAAAGCAATTACAATAATTAAAAATAATATATTAATGTTTTTTTTGTTAACTTTTACTATATTGTCACATGCTGCAGGAGCGCCACTATGGACGTTCACACCGTTAACTGCGACGACTCTTTCGGTGGCATCTAATGATACAGCAACTGTGCAATATACTGTTACCAATCAAACGAACAGGGTGCATACTCTTAGTATACAATCTATACCAGGAGTTACACAGATATCTACTGGATTAGGGATTTGCGGTAATCCATTTATCCTGCCAGCTAAAGCATCATGTACTTTGAGTTTGCTAGTAAATGGCAGTCAATTAACATCACCGATTAATGATGGGCCGATAGCTTGTGAACGCGGTTCCAGTTTGCAATGTTATCGCCCGGGGCCAAGTGATATTCTGCATATTACACAAGGCGCAGCGATTACAGATGCGACTATAACAGTTACTGGTTCGCCACTAACATTGACTACCAATGGCTCAACAGGAACTCTAACGATTAACAATAGCTCATTGATTGTGCCTGCGACTAATATCACATCTGATTTTACGGGAACCGCATTGGATGGGAATGTTACTGAAACAGGTAATACTTGTGCAAGCATTGCGCCTCAGTCAAGTTGTACTCTTACGTATACACCGGGAAGTACGGCTGTGGCACAGACTAGTTTTTCTATTCAAGGTACTAATACAAATGCAGTGACCGCAGATATGCAAATTGATCAAGGTATTACTATAACTACAGTGAGCCCTTCTTCAGGCCCAGCTTCAGGCGGTACTGGTGTTACGTTAATTGGTACTGCGTTGACAGGTGCTACGAGTGTTACATTTGGCGGTACGGCTGCGACTAGTTTAAATGTGATAGATTCAACGACTGTTACTGCTGTGACGCCAGCGCATGCTGTTGGAGCTGTTGATGTGGTAATTACAACTCCAGATGGAGATGCCACCAAAACGGAAGGATTCACATACTTAACCACAGCGGTTGGTCAATCGGCGTATGGTGGTACCATTGCGTGTTTGAATGGAGGTCTAAATAATCTTATTGCTGCGACAGCAGATAATAGCACAGGTTTACAATGGGGTGCGATTGGCATAACAACAGGCGCGACAAGTATAACAAATGGTGCAGCAAATACAGCAACAATTGTAGCCTTACTTGGCCCTAGCTCGAGCTATGCGGCTGGCTTATGTGATAGCTATGAAGTAGATTCTCTGGGTAATAGTCCTTGTGAACCAGGTAACGCCTGTTATAATGATTGGTTTTTACCTGCAGGAAACAACGCAACGGACACAGGGCAGCTTCGGTGCCTTTGTGCAAACAGTGTTGCCATTGGTGGTTTCTACAATGAGTTTTACTGGAGCTCTACCGAGGCCTCTAGTTCCCAGTCATGGGCGCACGTTTTTCCTAATGTAACATTCCAGAGCTCAATCTTCAAGGCTGCTTCATCTCCTCATGTCCGGTGTGTCAGAGCATTTACCCCTTAATTCCTGAATGAGGTCCTGAATGGGGTCCTTAATGACCCCATTATTGATTAAATATTGGGTTTTTGTGGGGGGGGGGTCTGTATCATTTTCGGGTTTTTCTTGTACGCTCTCTTTTGTATTACCTTGAGGTTTTTGTCTGATAACTGGCTTGCCATAAAACTTTAAACTACATCCTCTTATATTTCTATTTTCTTTATAATACTCTTTGTCTTTTGCTTTAGAAAGAATAAGATAAGGTATAAATAAAGTTACTACATTTACAATGTTAATTAGTAAGTTTAATATAAAATTACAGAAACGCCCGTAGTCTTTGGAGTTTTTGTTATTTTCTTTAATTACTGCAGTAATGCTTAGCTTGACTGCTTGAAGTTTTTGCATACAAGCCGCAACTTCAGCCGC
Source organism: Gammaproteobacteria bacterium (assembly GCA_030427555.1). GTDB lineage: Bacteria > Pseudomonadota > Gammaproteobacteria > Legionellales > Legionellaceae > 2-12-FULL-35-11. The sequence continues at coordinate 3,166 of JAUIBC010000044.1, forward strand.
AGCCTTTTGCTCTTGCTGTTTGAATTCTGGTAATTTGTTAGCTTCCCCTGTCATAATCGTTATACCAAATGAAAATTAATATACTTAATTATATCGCAAACAAAGTATCCTGTAAATTTTTTACACAAAAAGAATCAAAGAAACCCATTATTACCATAAAATAAGAGATTATTTTTACAATTACAAGCATATTTGTACATCATTCAATCTACATATTAAAGAATCTTTAGGAGATATAATTTCAGCAAATATTTCCTCATTAATAGCGCTACAAAAGAACTGGCCTTGGATTGAGTTTATCAATGTTAATAAATTGGTGAAGTGTTGTTTATCTAATTCTGAATTTATATCATCTAATAAATAAATACATTCTGTAGGTAGTAATGCTGCTTGTGCAAGCTTTAGTGCTATTAAAATAATTTTTTGTTGGCCACGAGACAAAGTTTGTTTTGCTTTAAGCTCAGCTGAGTCAAAAAAAATATCCGCATTATGCGCTCCAGAATGAGTAAATTGACGCTGTAAATCGCTCGCAAATTGTTCATCTAAAGTTTCAGCTAAAGTTTTCTCTGTATGCTTTTTATCCCAACCTTTATAATATGTAATTTTACACGCGGTTACAGTTAGTTGTGCTAAATAAGTTTGAAAACACTTTTCCAAATTTGCAAAATACTCTTTGCGGATCGCGTCTATTTTAAGAGACATATCAACTAACATTTTATCCCAAGGCACAAACCTTGCACGGCTTGCATTTTGTCTTAACAACGCATTGCGCTGCTTAACTACATGCCTATAGTCACGCAAAAGATTACTATAAGATTTATCCTGGTAAAATCCCCCCCAATCTAAAATACTACGTCTTATTGTTGGGCCAGCATCGATTATTTGAAAAATATCTTGATAAAACACTTGGCATGGCAAAAAATGCGCAAGATCGCTGCTTCTTACACATGGTTGTTGATTCAACCTGACTTTTGTTGAACCATTTTTAGATTTTTGCATGCTAAGGGTTTCATTATTTAGAAGTTCTGCAAAAACTGTTAATGATTCTTCAGTATAATTAATTAATGGCGCTGTTTCTCTAGTACGAAATGATCTACCATTTCCAAGTAGATAAATAGCTTCTAGAATTGAAGTTTTGCCGCTTCCATTTAAGCCTGTAATAATATTAAATTTCGGATGAGGCAAAATTTGGAGTTTTTTAATATTACGCACATTATGAATATTTAACTTTGTTAAGCTCATATTTTCATAGGCATAATTATATATTGATAGTTATCATCTTGTAGTGACTGAACCAAGATACTACTGTCGGCATTCGAAAATGATAAATTAAGCAAACCTTCTTGCATATGGTTTAAAACTTCTAACAGGTAAGTTGCATTTAAACCTATTTCTAAGCTTTCTCCCTGAGTTTCAACCTGTAAAGATTCTACTCCTTCTTCATGTTCTTGATTGGTTGCGCTTAGAGTTAAAGAACCTGATTGAATATTTAATAATACCGCGCGTGATTTCTCATTTGCCATAATAATTATGCGTGATAAAGCCCGCTTTAAAATGTCTCTATCAATTGTTATTTGCTTATCTTGGTTTCGAGGAATCGCTTTAGTATAAGGAGGGAAACGTGCCTCAATTAATCTAGATGAAAAGACATACTGCGAACTAACAACTTGAAAATGATTATTACTGGCGGATACTGATACTTGTTCTGCTGAGGAATTACTTAATAAACGTAAAACTTCTTGGATACCTTTTTTCGGAATTAATAAGCGCTGCTGGTTAGTTAAATCCGCACAAGGAATACTGCAAATAGCCATTCTATGTCCATCAGCTGTAACTGCAGTAATGTTTTTTGCACCTATCTCAAGAAATAAACCATTTAAATAAATACGCACATCTTGTTGAGCCATTGCAAAAGCAGTTGATTGTAAAAGATGAATTAAATCTACCGTATTTAAATTAAATTCTAACTGCGAACAATCATAATCTGCAACGGGATAGTTATCTGCTGGTAAAGTAGCAAGCTTAAATTTACTGGTTGCCGAATTTATCGACACACGCCCGTCTTTATATGCTAAAACTATTTCGGCTTCTTCTTCTAAAGATTTTACAATATCTATAAATTTTTTAGCTGGTACTGTAATTGTTCCTGCATCTGTTGCTGATTTACAATCAATATGCGCGGTTATTTCAATTTCTAAATCAGTTGCGGTTAAGCTTAATTTATCTTTGTGTAATTTTAACAAAATATTTGCCAAAATCGGCATGGATTGCTTTTTATCAACCGCACCAGCAACTATCATAAGTGGCGTCAATAAATCTTTTTTAGTGGTTATTAGCTGAAACATTTTATCCCCTTAAGAAGACAGGATCCGCAATAAATTTTTATAATCTTCGGCAAACTCTCCAGCCTCTGTTAATAATTCTTTAACTTTACGACAAGCATGAATAACCGTAGTATGGTCACGTCCACCAAAATTATCACCGATTTCAGGCAAACTATGATTAGTTAGCTCTTTAGCTAATGCCATAGCTATTTGTCTTGGTCTGGCAATTGATCTGCTACGCCTTTTTGAAAGTAGATCTGCAACTTTTACTTTATAATAATCAGCAACTGTTTTTTGAATATTATCAATAGTTACAAGTTTATCTTGTAAAGCTAATAAATCACGCAATGCATCATTTACGAAATCGATAGTGATTGGTTTACCAGTAAAATGTGCATTAGCTATAACTCGGCGTAAAGCACCTTCTAATTCTCGTACATTTGAACGGATTCGTTTGGCAATGAAGAAAGCCACTTCATAAGGCAAATCAATATTAGATTGTTTTGCCTTACTAACTAAAATTGCCACTCGAGTTTCAAGCTCTGGCGGCTCAACTGCAACAGTTAACCCCCAGCCAAAACGTGACTTTAAGCGCTCTTCAACTCCTTCAATTTCTTTAGGATATCGGTCACTAGTTAGAATAATCTGTTGCTGTCCTTCAAGAAGAGCATTAAATGTGTGAAAAAACTCTTCTTGTGAACGATCTTTGCCAGCAAAAAACTGGATATCATCGATAAGCAAGGCGTTTAAAGATCGATAAAAACGTTTAAATTCATTTATTGAATTAGTTTGTAAAGCTTTTACCATATCTGCAACAAACCTCTCAGAATGCAAATACAATACTTTAGCCTCCGGATTTTTCTTTAAAATGTAATTACCAATCGCATGCATCAAATGCGTTTTACCCAAGCCAACACCTCCATAAATAAATAGAGGATTGTAGGCATCGCCTGGCTTTTCAGCTACTTGTAAAGAAGCGGCTCTAGCTAGTTGGTTCGAATTACCTTCTACAAAACTTTCAAATACAAATTTTTTATTTAGATAAGTATTTTTATAATTATCTGTGGTTTTACGCACTGTCGCTTTAACCACTGGCTCTGTTGTAGTTTTAGGTGGCGTAATTTTATCTGTAGCAACTATTTTGGAGCCTATTTCTATACTTATAGATTTAATTGTTTCTGAATCAATTTGATTTATAACTTCGGTAATTCTTGAAAAGAAATTTTTCTTAACCCAATCAACTACAAAACGATTTGGTGCAAGTAAAACCAAAGTATTATCTGCTAATTCAGCTTGCAAAGGTCTAAGCCATGTATTAAACTGCTGTGCGGGATATTCTTCTTGCAACAGACTTAGACATTTCTGCCATATACTTGCAGACACATGATACTCCAAAGAAGGACATAGTCCTACATTATAACTAAACAAATTCTTATTGCCAAACTCTTATATTTTATGGAAAATCAAATAATTAGTTTGCAAATAAGTAAAGTTATGTTAGTTGATAAATCTGGATACCGGCTAAATGTTGGAATTATTTTAATTAATAACTCTGGCCGAGTATTTTGGGGTAAAAGACATGGGCAAGATGCTTGGCAATTTCCACAGGGGGGCTTAGTTGTAAATGAGACCCCGCAAGAAGCGCTATTTCGCGAATTGCATGAAGAAATTGGTCTGGAAAAAACTGATGTTGAAATATTAGGTGTAACTAAGCGCTGGCTTAAGTACAAATTACCAAAACAATATTTAAGACACGGTTCCATACCACTAGTAATTGGCCAAAAACAAAAATGGTTTTTATTAAAGTTAATTACTAGCGAACAGAAAATTCGTTTAGACTTAAGTAATTCTCCGGAGTTTGATAGTTGGCGCTGGATTGATTATAAAGAACCTGTTGACACAGTTATTTTTTTTAAGAGGCAAGTTTATAAGCAAGCATTAAAAGAATTAGAACATTTAATTAAGAAAAAGCGAGCTCCATCTGGAGCAAAGCGTAAATGAGGTATCCATGAATAGATGTTAAAAATATTAAAACGAATAGTACAAGATGTTACTTCATCGAAAAATTTATCTGAAGCACTCAGTACTTTAGTAAACTGCGTGCGTGAAGCTATATATGCCGAAGCCGTATCGGTTTTTCTTATAGATAATAAACACTCTGAGTATGTTTTAATAGCAACAAATGGTTTAAACCAAGAATCTATCACAAACTTCCGCATACCTATAACACAAGGTCTAATTGGTTTAGTTGGTCAACGCGAAGAGCCAATAAACATTGATGATTCTACCGCTCATCCAGATTTTCATTATAATCCATTGTTAGGTGAAGATCATTTAAATGCTTTTTTAGGGGTACCAATTATCCAGCATCGCCGTCTTTACGGAGTGTTATTAGCTCAACAAACAGCAAAACGTTGTTTTGACGATGCTGAAGAAGCTTTTTTAGTTACGTTATCAGCACAACTTGGCGGAATACTAGCCCATGCTGAAGCAACTGGAGAACTATCTAAAATAACCGAACCACATATAGTTGGTAAAGCTAAATCTGAACCAAGTCAAATCATGTTAAACGGTACTGGAAGTTCGCCTGGAGTTACAATTGGTACCGCTGTTGTTATTTATCCTAAGGCTGATATTGATGCGGTTCCACGTCAAACTGTTGATGATACTGCAGCAGAAGAAGATATATTTTATAAAGCATTGCAAGCTACCAGAGAAAATATGCATAGACTCAGCAAAAGAATGAAGTCTAGTGTTGCAAATGATGAGCATGCATTATTTGATGTTTATATAAAAATTTTGGACCATGAAAGTTTAGGTGCTGAAGTAGTTCATGAAATTCGTACAGAAAAGCTAAGTGCTCAAGCAGCTCTTGCCTCAGTTATTAAAAGACACATTTTGCAATTTGAGAGAATGAATGATGAATATTTACGTGAAAGAGCTAGTGATTTTCGTGATATAGGACGCCGAGTACTTGCTGAACTACAATCGTCACAACTTGAAGAAATAGATTATCCACGGCGTACAATATTAATCGGCGATGAAATTACCGCATCTGATCTAGCCGAAGTCCCAGAAGGACAACTCACAGGGGTAGTATCAGCCAAAGGTTCGAATAGCTCACATGTAGCAATTCTTGCAAGAGCTATTGGTGTACCAACAGTTATGGCCGTACGAGGCCTACAACTAGATCAACTATCACGTCGCGCCATTATAATAGATGGTTTCTACGGCCAAGTCTTTATCTCTCCATCTAAAATGCTGTTAGCTGAATATAAAGAGTTAATGCAAAAGGAGAATGAGTTAAATAAAAGCTTAATTGTCCTAAGAGATAAACCAGCAGAAACAACTGATGGGCATAGAATTTCATTACAAGTAAATACTGGTCTTGCCATTGACTCAGGAATGTCCATGAGCGTTGGCGCTGAAGGTGTCGGCCTATACCGCTCAGAAGTACCTTTTATGAGTAGAGATAGATTCCCATCTGAAGATGAACAATACATAATATACAAGCAAACACTTAAAGCCTTTGCGCCAAGCCCTGTAGTTATGCGTACTTTAGATATAGGCGGCGATAAAGTTCTTTCCTATTTTCCTATTAACGAAAACAATCCTTACCTTGGTTGGCGTGGAATAAGGGTAACCCTTGATCATCCGGATGTCTTTCTTTTACAAGTAAGAGCGATGATGAGAGCCAATGAAGATCTAAACAATTTAAAAATTATGTTGCCAATGGTTACAAATCTTAGTGAAATTGACGAAGCAGCATACTTAATAAATCAAGCATATGAAGAATTATTAGAAGAAGGCTGTAATATCCAAAAACCAGAGCTTGGAATAATGATAGAGGTCCCCGCAGCCGCATGCCAAGCAAAAGAACTTGCTAAACGTGTTGATTTTTTGTCAGTTGGCACAAATGATTTAACCCAATATTTATTAGCAGTTGACAGAAGTAATGCGCGGGTTGCAGGATTATATGATCCGTTGCATCCAGCCATGTTATCAACTTTAATTAAGATTGTAGACGGTGGGCATTCCGTTGGCGTTAAAGTTAGTATTTGTGGGGAGATGGCGGGTGATCCGCTTGCTGTAATTTTATTATTGGCAATGGGATTTGATACTTTAAGTATGAACTCAGCTGGTTTACCTAGAGTAAAATGGGTAATTCGTAATTTCTCGCTAGCATTTGCGCGTAAAATTTTAGCTCATGTTTTAGAGCTTGAACATCCAATTGAAATTCGCCTCTACTTACAAAAAGCTTTAGAAGAACAAGGATTAGGTGATTTAATCCGAGGAAAAAAGGCGAAAGAAGCATGCTAAACTATCCAATAATAGACCCAGTCGCTTTTAATATAGGACCAATTTCTGTACATTGGTACGGGGTTATGTATCTATTAGCTTTTGCCATGGCATTATTTTTAGCTAATTTACGTGTTAAAGTTTATAAGCTTGACTGGAACAAGCAACAAATAAGCGATTTGATTTTTTATGCGGCACTTGGGGTTATTCTTGGCGGCAAACTTGGTTTTGTTTTATTTTATGAAATTCTGCCTAACCTTAATAATCTAAATAACTTTAATTTTTGGCCAACCAAACTCTCATTAAAAGAAGGTATACGTGGGATGTCATTTCATGGTGGGTTGTTAGGTGTTACATGTGCGATATATATATTTAGTAAAAAGACTAAAAAAGATTTTTTAGATATTGCTGACTTCACAGCCCCTTTAGTACCACTTGGACTTGCAGCAGGAAGAATGGGGAACTTTATCAATGGTGAACTTTGGGGGCGTGTAACAGATGTTAGTTGGGGAATGATTTTCCCTTACGCTGGCGCTTTACCGCGACATCCATCACAATTATATGAGTTTTTCCTAGAAGGAATTAGCTTATTTATTGTTATTTGGTACTATGCACGTAAACCACGCTCGAAAGGATCAGTTGCCGCGGTTTTCTTGATTGGTTATGCAATTTGTCGAATGACTGTTGAAATATTTCGCGAGCCTGATCAAAATCTAGGCTTTATTGCCTTTGACTTCCTGACTATGGGACAGTTATTATCTATAATTATGTTTTTTGTCGGCATTGCCATTTACACTTACTCATGGAAAAAATATGCAAACTTACCTTAATCTTCTGAGTCACATTTTAAAAAACGGCACAACCAAAGATGACCGCACTGGAACTGGCACTATAGCTGTGTTTGGCCATCAAATGCGCTTTGATCTTGCAAAATCTTTTCCTCTACTTACCACTAAAAAATTGCATGTAAGAAGCATTATTCATGAATTATTATGGTTTTTAAGTGGTGATACTAATATTAAATATTTACAAGAGAATAATGTTAGTATATGGAATGAATGGGCTGATCCAAATGGTAATTTAGGTCCAGTATATGGCAAGCAATGGCGCAGTTGGGAAGCTCGTGATGGCAGAGTTATCGATCAAATCTCTGACGTTATCCACCAAATTAAAACTAATCCAAATTCAAGAAGATTAATTGTAAATGCATGGAATGTCGGTGATCTAGAACAAATGGCTTTAGCCCCATGCCATTTACTATTTCAATTCTTTGTAGCAAATAACAAATTATCTTGCCAATTGTATCAAAGATCTGCTGATGTATTTTTAGGAGTTCCATTTAATATCGCATCATACTCATTGCTTACTCACATGATAGCTGAGCAATGCAATCTAGAAGTAGGAGAATTTATTTGGACAGGAGGCGACTGTCACTTATACTTAAACCATATAGAACAAGCTAAATTACAATTAACTCGTACACCATTACCGGCACCCAAACTAAAAATAAATGAAAAACCGGACTCAATTTTTAATTATAAATTCACTGATTTCGAATTCCTAAACTATAACCCACATCCGGCTATTAAGGCACCTGTTGCAGTTTAGTAATTTGATTTTTTGTAATATTTTTTATTTTGTACGGTATGATTTTTAAAGCTTATGGATCAACTATGCCTCTGAGCTAGATTTTAATTGCGCAAAATACCGTCTTTGCGAGCCTTGGCGAAGCAATTGTAAGTTTAAAAATAATACCGTACAAATAATTTCAACGTAACAGGCTATTGACTTTAGATAAATTGATAGTTAACATCTGATTCAGACCTAACGGAATGGTCTATTATCCAACCACGTTTTTAAGGAAAAATCATGTCATATTTACCTTTATTACTACATAAATTTATTTATCTACCATTAATCATTTTTGCTTAATACTTAACATTACGCAAACTGTCATTATTTATTAATAATTTTGCGTAAGAAACCCAATTATTACAGAACTTATGCGAAGCTATTACGTTTGTTTTTAATCCAGTAGTTGTTCGTAAATCCTGAGTATAAGTTCTGTATGGTTAGTCCAACGCCATGGAGAGCACTTATGAAAAATAAAACCATTGAAGAAATCATTAAACTCGCGATTTCTGCTTATAATAATAAACTTAAACCAGGTGAGCTTGCTCGAAAAGCAGCACATAAGGCTGCGCTAGATGCAGCAAAACAATATAATGAGGATCTTGCTGATTTTGCTGCTTTAAATGCAGCGGCTGAATTTTATGCGGAAGTTGCATGTGCAATTAATTTTACTTCACAAGTAACTGATAAAGCTGTAACTATGGTTGAAGCTTTTAATAATTACCAAGCAATGTGGGAAAAGTACGCGCATACAATTATACCAAAGCATATTACTAATGATTATTTTCAACAATTAGCTAAAAGCTCAGATAAAATAAGCCGTGCCTTGGTTGATAATATTGCCCCAACGTATGACACCACCAGTGTTTTAAACGTTAGTTCCCGCAATAAAGCCAAGCGAGCTGCTTTGTATGTATATCTAGATACTTATGCCGTAGTGCGAACTGCTTATATTCGAGCTTTGTTTAATGCGCAACATTATAGTGGTTTAAATCAAACCCAAGTATTCCAAAAAGATATCACAAAACGTCTTAAAAAAGACTTAACATATGATATTGTCCATCCTGGATTCATTTATGCCCTACTCAACTCTTTAATATTTAAGGCATTACTAGCAATTATTTTTTTAGCAAGTATCGCTGGTATTTTATTAGCTGTGTTTCATTTAACCCCAATCCCATTTGCCCCATTAATTGGTGCAAGTAGTGGTTCTGTTGCTATTTCTATTGGTTTAGGAGTAGGTAGTTTTTTTGCAAATAAAAAATGCTCGCAAATTGCGATGGAAAATGACAATCGTGCTGAAAACGCGATGTTCATTTAAATATTAGGAGAATAAATAATGCCAACACTTATTACTTTAGGCGCCACAGCAGCTCTTGTAACTGTAAGTTATTTAGTACCGTTAATCATTACCTGTGTTATCAGTGGGATAGTTATAGTTGTTACTTTTGTTGTAACTAGAGCTTGCTATAAAAAAGAACATAAAAAAGATGATGAAGTACAAAACTTAAGGAAGCAACAAGCTCAACGAGATAATGCTATACATGAAGAAGTATCTCGAATTGCTCTTGAAACTGGCATTGATATTCAAGAATTATTAAAGCTTTCTAAAGAACAACAAAAAGAGCTTAAGATAGCTATTCAAGAGTTTATGCAAAGTATTGATGATAGCGATACAGCAACCAAGAATTTAACAACTATTGCAAACACAATCCAAGAGGCAACAAATAATGCCAACATGCAGACAACGGATATTTGTAAAGAGCTTGAATTAATGAAAAAAGAACTTGCCAACGTTTACAGAAAACTTAGTAGCACTGAACAAGCTCTTGCTCTTAAAGAGGCTGAGCTTAAAAAAACTATTAACAAGCTAGCTGAATTCGGAGAAAAAATTACAACTAACGTAGTTTTAGATAAACTAAATGAACTAGAAAACATTCGCAAAGAATATACCGAAATCTATCCAAGCGTCAAAGAATTAGCAATTAAAGATGAAGAAATAATGTCTTTAAAATCTAAAAATATTACTCTTAGTTCCACAATTACATCATTAAATAAAATTATTGAAAACTTACAAAAAAAATTAAGTAATCATTCAGAAGTTGAAAAATTACAAATTCAAGAAATAAAAAAACTAATTTCTGATAATAAATTACTTACCAAAACTATCGAGTCTTTAGCAGAAAAAATGGAAGTACAAAATAAAAAAATTACAAAAGATACTCAAAATACAACAAGCCAATTACGAATGTTTAAATAAATCCTAATAATAAGGTTGAATTTGGAGATACAAATGCAAGATCATACAATAGATAATAAACAAGTTACACAAGAACCTAAAACAACAACTATAGATCCTTTAAAAAAATTAAAAGAACTTACTGAACAAGAATTAAATAAACTAAATAATGAACGACGGAACATGGAAACCGTTCATTCTAACCTTGATTTACTAATTAAACGTTATAACCTAGAAAAAAGTTATTTTGGACAAATCTCTAATTGGT
>JAUIBC010000158.1 GCA_030427555.1 Gammaproteobacteria bacterium
ACATCCAGGTAATAAATCACCCATTATTTGATGGATAACAACATAAATTCTTACACTATAGTTACCGCCAGCAGAAGGGTATAATCTCTTATAAAGTAATCTATCCTTAATTTCTAAGCCTATCAATGGCTGCAAAAATGTTTTTAAGTCAGCTGAAGCAGCATGATATGGAGAAATTTGTTTTGATAATTCAATAAATTTTGCAAGCTTATTAGAAGTTAGAGCAAGCTCTGGACCAAAATAGCGATGACTACAATATAAAATGTACTTATCTCTATCGATATCAATATTCAACAAAATACCATCTTTTAAGTCAGTTTTTAAACCTTTATTCTCTAATTTAAAAGCTTCTTTATCAAAAACAGATTTTTGTTGGTCTGTAGCAAGGTATGCGCATAAAAAATGTTCACGATACAAAGTTACTGCATCGTTAACGCCAGGAAGTTCCCTTAATTTCTCTGAAATCTCATCTAGTTCTACACGATAACCATTTATCTTAACTTGAGTATCAATACGACCAACGAATTCAATATATCCAGAACGATGCCACTTGCCTAAGTCTCCAGTTTTGTACAAACGACCTAAAGAAGAATGTTCTATAAAACTCTGAGAAGTTTTTGTTTCATCATGATAATAATTTAATGCAACTCCAATTCCACCTATGTAAATTTCTCCTAAGACACCAACGGGACAATGATCTCCAAATCTATTTAAAACATACATTTTCTGGTTAGGCATGGCTATGCCATATGGAACTTTTGCCAAATCTAAATCTCTAACCTCATGCCATATAGACCAAATACTTCCTTCAGTTGCGCCTCCTAAACTTACCACTACTGAATTCTCAATGACTTTATAAATTTGTTTTACCAAATGCATCGAAACAAAATCACCACTTAATAAAAATAACCTTAATCTTTGATAACTATTTCCCGCATCTAAATACAATTGAGCTAATTGAGGAACAGAATTCCATAAGGTAATACCATGTCGTTCTATTAATTCATGCCAATGATTTGGCTCTTTTGCAAGAGATTCTTTCGGAAAAACAACAGTGCCACCGGCGCCTAATACTCCAAAAATATCGTATACTGACAAATCAAAACTAAAATTTGATAAAGATAAAATCTTATCAGTAGATCCAACATTATAGCGCTCATTCACAGCTAAAATAGTGTTCATTGCTCCTTGGTGTGATATTGTTACCCCTTTGGGCTTGCCTGTGGAACCAGAAGTGTAAACTACATACGCAATATTGGTGCGTTGAATAACCGGTAATAAAGATTTTGATTCAGCCGTAAATAAATCGCCAATCATTATAAAACGATAACGACTTAGCAAGTCCTCATCTATCACTGGATGATCAACTATTACCACATTTACATGCGCTGAACTTAAAATATCATCGATGCGATTAATAGGCCAATCTAAACTTAAAGGTAAATAAGCACGACCACTTCGCATTATTCCTAAAGATGCCACTACTTGAATATATCCTCTGCAACACCATATAGCTACTATTTCACCTTCACAATCCTGTAAGTTATTGGCTATAGCGATGCTTTGTTGGTGTAATAATTCAAATGAATATTCACCGTATTCATCAACAACAGCGCATCTTGAACTACTTGCAAATCTATCTACATAACCAACTAACGTCATATCCGGAAAAAACTTTTCATCCATATTAGCTTGTGCAATTAATGATTTTTCACCAAATCCTATTTTTAAGGACTTACAAACCTCGTTATCCCAATCACAATAAGCTAAACTCTCAACTAGATGACAAAAATCAGCGTGCATCTGCTCGATTGTTTCTCGCGCAAATAACTGCTCCACATAGTCCCATTCAATAACTAAACCATCTTTTGAATAAAAAACTTTGTTATCTATCCATACTTGTGAGGTTTGGGTAATGGAGTAATACTCTTCGTTAAGCTCTTGATTTAAAAATATTGTGCGTTCTAGATTTTCTTTTGAATTCAATACACTCGTTAATACAACTGAAGCTAATACGTTTTGACTGGACAATCCTTTAAGGCCGCGCGCCATCCGTTGTACATCCAAACCATCAAACAAAGAATGTTCGATATCTGACCACAATTTATCCTGATTTAATTTAAATTCTTCGTTAATGCTCAACACATTAGAATGCTCATAATTAAAAAGCTCTAACATAGTAAAGTCACCTAAGATCTTATTAATATCAGCATGCAATGGCAGACGATTAAATAATGTCAAATTAATACAAACTTTTTCTTGATTGCTCCAATAACATAAGACTCGTCCATATAAAACCAACATCAATACTGTTGGACCAATACCCAAAAGCTGTGCTTTGGCTTCAACTTTCTCCCATATCTTTATATCTATTACACGTTTAACTCGAGCAAAATGTGGCTTGCTAATCTCAGATGGGGTTGTAATTAATGGTAAAAGTAGGTCAAACTGATAATCAGCTATTTTACTTGCCCAGTAAGCTTTATCCTGCTCAAATAATTTACTTTGTCTTAGTAATTCCAGGTTTTGAATATAATCACGGTAAGTTACATTTAATGGCTCTAATTCGGTATTTAAATCTTGATATAGGGCATTAAGTTCTGTAAAAAATATTTGTAGGCTATGTCCATCCGCTAATAAAGCATCGATACTAATATGTAACACATCATAA
>JAUIBC010000045.1 GCA_030427555.1 Gammaproteobacteria bacterium
CAATCCACTTGCATATCATAACAAAAATCGTTATATGCGTAAATTTGATTTTTTGTTGCTGCCAAGCCCTGTTGAATATTACAAACAGGAATTTCTTTTTATTAAAATTAAGCTAGGGTGGGTACAAGTTCACTGTTGTTTTCATGATGATAGTACACCTAGTTTACGTATCAATTTGGTCGAAGGTCATTTTATCTGCTTTGGTTGCGGCACAAAAGGACATAATATCATTGTTTTTCATATGAAGAGATATGGGCTGAGTTTATCTGATGCTTTAAACCATTTTGGAGTAGGTAGCCATGGATAAACAAGAATTAAAAATTATTGCGAGAAGACTTGTAGAGCAATATGCTGCCAAAGAGCTTGCAGTTGGGTTTAAGCCAGCAGGATTACATTGTTATGACGATGCATTTGGTAATATTTTGTATATTAGGTTACGTTTAAAACATTCAGATGGTCGAAAATGGATAAAACCTTTTTATTTTAATGTTGATAAGCAAGAATGGGTTATTGGTGAGCCTAAATTTACAAATGGTAAGCCTTTATATCGATTATCTACATTAACTCTTTCTAATAAATCAAATATATTGGTAGTAGAAGGTGAACAAAAAGTCGAAGCATTAGAAAAACTAGGATTTGTGGCAACAACCTCAGGTAGTGCTACCAGTGCTAATAAGACTGATTGGTCGCCATTGCGTGGACAAACCATTATTATTTGGAGAGATTTTGATCAATCTGGAGTTCAATACGCAAAAGATGTAACAAAAATATTATCAAAGTTAAATTGTGTTGTAAGTTATATAGATGTTGATAAATTAAATCTTTCAGATGGTGATGATATAATCGATTGGTTAGATAAAAATCCTACTGCAACAGCAGATGATATACTTGCCTTACCAACTACAATTAGTCTTGAATCATTAGCTGATTGCCATAGCATGTCTGGCGTTGAGTTGATACAAGCTAGTTCAGTTATACCTGAACCTATTTCTTGGTTATGGGTAGGGTGGTTGGCAGCTGGTAAATTACATATTATAAGTGGCGCCCCAGGCTCTGGAAAAACTACCTTATGTATGAAGGTAGCCGCAATTATTTCTTCTGGTGGTTTATGGCCTGATGATACAGCAGCTACTTTATGTAATGTACTTATTTGGAGTGGCGAGGATGATTATAAAGATACATTAGTCCCTAGACTTATACAGGCAGGTGCAGATTTAAAATATATCCATATTGTAGTAGGTACTAATATTGATAATGAAAAACGTTGTTTTGAGCCAGCACATGATTTGGAACATTTACAGCAAGAAATTGTTCTCATTGGTAATGTGAAGCTGTTAATCGTTGATCCATTATATGTAGTTTGGAGAGCTTATGACACTGAAAATTAAACGTGGTAGACCTAAACAATATACTCCTGAATTAGCACAGGAAATTTGCAATGTTATTGCTTCAACTAGTAAAGGTACTAAGCGTCTTTGTGAAGAACGTTCACACTGGCCGTGTCAAGATACTTTATTTACTTGGCTTAAAACTTATGCCGATTTTTCCGAGCAATACGCACGAGCAAAAAATATCAAATAGAATTTTTAGTTGATGAAATTTTGGAAATAGCTGATGATACATCACAAGATTTCATAGTTGATCAAACTGGTAAAATAATGTCTAATCAAATAGTCATTAACAGAGCCAGACTAAAAATTGATAGCCGTAAATGGCTGGCTTGTAAATTAGTACCAAAGGTCTATTAATCATCTTTATCAATTTTTTTATTTATAATAATTGATTAAATCATTGACATAGTAAAATAATATTACTGGAATTCATTATTCTATTGGAACAGTAATTAAAATGCTTAGTGGATGATAAGACTTCAAAATAGAAATTTATCGGTAAAATAAATCTATGGAAATACTATGAATGCTAAAGACCCTATTACAAAATACCGTAAGATATTTACGACAGGCGCGACTTTAACTCGTTTTAATGAAGTACCATATTATGATGAAGGCTTGTATGAAGTTGCTAAAGATACTTATGCCTGGATGGTGCCGAATGGTTCATGGGGTGAAGCTAATAGTGGTCTTATTGTAGGTAATGGTGAGTCGCTTTTGGTGGACACACTATGGGATTTACGTTGTACTAAGCAGATGATTGAGGCTATTAAGCCTATTACAGATGATTCTCCAGTTAATACTGTTGTTAATACTCATTCTGATGGTGATCACTTTTGGGGTAATCAGTTATTTCCAAATATAGATATTATCGCAACCCAAGCTTGTAAAGATTTAATGCATCATACGCAACCTAAATCTCTTTCAGATCCGGGAAGACTTGGTTCAATTATGTCCAAGATACCAATTGTGCGCTGTAAGCATGCTGGCAATTGGTTTAAAGGCATGGTAAAACCCTATGACTATTCTGATGTTATTATTACTCCAGCTAATCGCACTTTTACAAAAGAATTAACAGTGAATGTGGGTGGACGTGAAGTTATACTTATGGAAATGGGCCCAGCCCACACGAGCGGTGATGCTATTGTTTATGTACCTGACGCGAAAGTAGTTTATTCTGGAGACTTGTTATTTGTCAATGGCACACCACCATTATGGGCAGGGCCTGTAGAAAATTGGATTAAAGCTTTAGTACATTTATTATCTATGGATGTGGAAACTTTTGTACCTGGTCATGGACCATTAACAGATAAAGCTGGTGTGGAACGAGTTAAAGATTATTGGGAGTTTATATTTAGCGAAGTTAAATTTAGGCACCAAGCAGGTATGCAAGCTGGAGAAATTGCTCGTGAGATTATTTTTAGCGAAAAATTTGCGCGTTATGGTTTCATGGAATGGGATTCACCAGAACGTCTTTATTTAAGTGCCCATACACTTTGTAAACACTTAGATGGTAACAATGAAAAGCATTATAGCAAATCTCAGATTATAGGTATTTTAGGGAAGCAAGGTAAGTTGGCCCATGAACTGCCTATGTGTCGACCTAAGTGTATGCATACAATTAGCTAGAGTATATTATTTTTATGAAATTAGTGAGTTTTTTAAGTAATAAAATATCAGATGTCTCCGAACCTATCAGTATAGGTGCTTATTTGCATGCTGAGCAAATTGTTGATTTAACCTTTGCTGCAACTATTTTACAACCACAACAGCAAGCGCATTTTAAAACTATGTTGAATTTTCTGGAAGGTGGTTTAGAGGCTCGTGAAACCGCAGAAAGCTTGTTGGCTCAGGTAGAAGCTAAAGGAATAGATGAGTGCTTACATCAGAGCAAGGTAATTAAACTGTTATCACCATTAAATCCGCTTTCAAGTTTGCGAGATTTTATGGTTTTCGAAGATCATATTATAAATTGTATTCGTGTTGTTGGGCTTAAAAATCTGGGAAGATTTGATAAGTGGTTAGAGAAGATACTCGGTAGGAAATACAGCTTAGCTTATTTACTTAATAAATCATTTTATAAAAGGCCAGCTTACTATAAAGGTAACCATCGTTCGGTAGTTGGTACAGATGCTGAAGTGAATATTCCTCATTATACACAGAAAATGGATTATGAATTAGAGTTCGGTATTTTTATCGGTAAACAGGGAAAGAATATTCGCGCTGAAGATGCGACAAATTATATTGGTGGTTATAGTATTTTTAATGATTTTTCAGCTCGGGATGAACAATTTGCCGAACAGGTAGGGCGTTTGGGTCCGGCTAAAGGAAAAGATTTTGATACAGGAAATGCCATAGGACCATGCTTGGTAACTCCGGATGAAGTTGGTAACCCTTATAATCTAACTATGACTGCTCGTATCAATAATGAAGAATGGTCGCGTGGTACAACCGCAGATATGTATTGGACCTTTGAACAACTTATCGAGTATGTATCTAGAGATGAAACTATCTATCCTGGGGGTTTTTTTGGTTCAGGTACTTGTTCAGGTAAACAGGGGAAAGGTTGCGGTCTGGAATTAGGGCGTTTTCTTAAACCAGGTGATGTAATTGAATTAGAAGTAGAAAAGCTTGGAGTGCTAAGGAATATCTTAGTAACTTGATTGGTTAAGTATTAGTTACTTTTATTCATCAAATTGATTTTAATGGTGGCCAGACCCAGAATCGAACTGGGGACACAAGGATTTTCAGTCCTTTGCTCTACCGACTGAGCTATCTGGCCGGAGGTGGTATTAAACTATTAGATGAGCTAAGAGTCAAGGATTTTTATTAATTTATTTTTATTTCGTATTAGTGAAAAAATATTTTTCCATTTCAGCTAATAAAAACTCGCGTGCTTTAGGGTCAATTAAACTTAAACGATATTCATTGATTAAAATAGTTTGCTGGCCAAGCCACATTTCCCAGGCCTTTTTTGAAACATTTTTATATATACGCTCGCCAAGTTCGCCAGGGAATGGAGGGGTGTCTAATTGTTCTGCTTCTATATCTAATTTAATACAATGGATAGTTTTGTTCATTTTATAAATAAAGCCAATTTGCAAAGGTGCAAGAATAACAGTTTTAAAGAATAATGAAAACCCTAGTCCAATATCTGGGCTAGGGTTTGTTAAGGAGTATTAATTACTAGCTTGGGCTGTACTAGTTATTTCTTCCTCTGGTTGAGTTTGATTTTCTAATGCTTGTTGTAAAGTTACAAATTTATATCCATGACTTTGATACATTTTAATGATATCACCCAAACAATGGCTATTTAGTAGGTTTGAGTGGATTAATAAAATTTGCCTAGAACCATGTTTTGATTTTCTTTCGGCTTTTTTAGTTTGTTGCCAAATATATGCAAGATATTGATTTTTTATCTTATTTACATATTGAGGTCTAACTCGCCAATGAATTTTTAATAACCTTGCATTAAACTTATAATCTTTACTATCAACTGTAACTGGCGCTATTACATATTGATTTGCAATTAAATAATCTTGTACCGCTTGTTTTTTCTCTCCCTTTCCTTCAGCTAATCCAGGGTAACGAAAGTATTTTGGTTGAGTCATAATTGGTTGTAGAATTTTATCTGCTTTATCAATGTTTTCAATATACTTATCAGCAGAGACATAATTTAAATTAGCATGCGAATAAGTATGATTGCCAATTTCATAACCATTATTTCTAAATTCTTCTAATAGTTCCCATTGTCCTTTAGCGATAGAGTTAGCTATCACAAAGCCAGTTGCTGGAATATGATATTGGTTAAGTGTTTCAAGGATTGTTAAAAATCTTTGCCTTGTTCTGCGCAAGTTTCCTGGAGCATTTGCATTAGTTCCTACAAATGGTAAATCATCAATAGTTAAAGCTATCTCTTTTACTTCATCTGCTAGAGTTGGTTTTACTACCAAAAACGATAGTAGTAGACAACAAGGTAGTGTGATTTTCATTATTTGTTCCTTGCTATTGTTATTGTTATGTATATTAATATAGCAAAGGTTTTATAATTTTGCGTAATTGTTTAAATTATTTTTTATTATGACTTAAGAGTTTTTCGTAAATTCTGTTTTATATATATGTATATAGTTGTAGACTAATTAAAATTTTATTAAAGAATAGTTTTATGTCTCAAGAAGCAGTTTTACAACAAATAGAAGGTTTGCGTGATAAGATTAGGCGTTATGATTATCATTATTATTGCCTGGATGACCCATTAGTTCCAGATGTTGAATACGATAGATGTTTTCGGGAGTTAGAGGGTTTAGAGCAGCAATATCCGCAGTTTTTATCTAAAGATTCGCCTACGCAGCGGGTTGGTGCTGCTGTTGCTAGTGAGCTTGAATCAGTTGAACATGTAACGCCTATGTTATCACTTAGTAACGTTTTTACCGATGAGGATTTAAAAAATTTCCTAACACGCATAGCGGATAAACTTGAATGTCAAGTTACCGAACTTGTTTTTACCTGTGAACCTAAAATTGATGGACTTGCGGTTAATTTAACTTATGAAAAAGGAGTGTTGGTAAATGCGGCCACACGTGG
The DNA here is from genome assembly GCA_030427555.1 of Gammaproteobacteria bacterium. Taxonomy (GTDB): domain Bacteria; phylum Pseudomonadota; class Gammaproteobacteria; order Legionellales; family Legionellaceae; genus 2-12-FULL-35-11. Next base: position 5,976 of record JAUIBC010000045.1, read on the forward strand.
TGATGGTTTAGTTGGTGAGAATATTACAAATAATGTTAAAACCATTCAATCTGTACCATTAGTTTTGTTGAGTAACAATCCACCAGATTTTTTGGAAGTAAGAGGTGAGGTATATATGCCTATCTCTGGTTTTAATAAGTGGAATGCAAATGCTCGTAGTCAAAATGAAAAAACGTTTGCTAATCCACGTAACGCTGCGGCTGGAAGTTTAAGGCAACTTGATTCTGCTATAACGGCCAAAAGACCTCTTAGTATGTATTGTTATGGCATTGGAGTTTGTAAAGGCATCATTTTGCCTGATAGTCATATGCAGCAGCTTAATTTGTTACAAAGTTTGGGTTTTAGGATTTCTACTTTTAATAAGCAAGTATTAGGCCTTTCTGGTTGTCTTGAATATTATATTGCGATGCAAAAGGCTCGAGATTCATTAGCGTTTGAAATTGATGGTGTTGTTTATAAAATAGATAAAATAAGCTTGCAAAAAAAATTAGGTTTTATTTCTCGCGCGCCTCGTTTTGCGGTTGCTCATAAGTTTCCTGCTACTGAAGAAATGACGCAGATTTTAGCTGTTGATTTTCAGGTTGGTAGAACAGGCGCTCTTACGCCAGTTGCGCGTTTAAAACCGGTTGCTGTTGCTGGAGTAACTGTTAGTAATGCTACTTTGCATAATATGGATGAGATAGCAAAAAAAGATATTCGTATCGGGGATACAGTTATCGTAAGGCGCGCAGGTGACGTGATTCCAGAAGTAGTTTCTCGAGTACTTGAAAAGCGTGGCACTGATACCGAGATAATTGAGTTACCAGATGTTTGTCCTATATGTGGTTCTGAGGTAGTACGTGAAGAAGGCAAGTCAGTTGCGCGTTGTGTTGGTGGGTTATTTTGTAGCGCTCAAATTAAAAGAGCTATTTGGCACTTTGCTTCGCGTAAGGCTATGAATATAGATGGCTTGGGTCAAGCATTGGTAGATCAATTTGTTGATTATAAAATAGTAAAAGATGTCGCAGATTTATATAATCTTGATGCAAAGTTAGTGGCCGCTTTACCAGGTATGGGGGTTAAGTCAGCTGATAATCTACTAACCGCAATTGAAAAAAGTAAAAGTACTAGCCTTGCTCGATTTTTATATGGGTTAGGTATTCGCGAAGTAGGAGAGGCGAGTGCTAGAATACTTGCGGAGAGTTTTGGTGATTTAGATGCTATAATGCAGGCTAACGTTGAACAATTGGTAAGTCTTAAAGATATTGGTCCAATAGGCGCAGAATATATAGTTCATTTTTTTGCAGCAGAACATAATATTCAAGTAATTGATAAGCTGCTATCTTTTGGAGTAAACTGGCCGAAAAATATTGGAAAGCCTATAGATAATAGTAATTACTTTAATGGAAAAACTTTAGTTTTAACTGGGAGTCTTAGTCAAAGTCGAGATATCTTTAAAGATATGTTGTTAAATGTTGGTGCAAAAGTGGCTGGCAGTGTTTCGAAAAAAACTAATTTTGTTCTTGCTGGAGAAGATGCTGGTTCTAAACTAGCTAAAGCAGAAGAGTTAGGAGTTACTATTTTAAATGAGCAAGAGTTTTACGAGTTATATAACTCTATCAGTACGGATAAAAATTAATGAGTGAAAGTTCAAATTTTATTCACTTGAATTTACATACAGAATATTCGCTGATCGATAGCATTGTGCGGATAAAGCCACTTATGCAGCAATTATCTGAGAATGGCATGCGTGCTTGTGCCATCACGGATTTTTGTAATTTGTTCGCGGCAATAAAGTTTTATAAAGCAGCATTAGCTTATGGGATTAAGCCTATTATTGGTTGTGATTTACAATATTCTAATCCATGTTTTGATAAACAATTATCTAGGGTTATATTGTTATGCCAAAATGAAGAAGGATACCTTAATTTATCTAAACTTGTTTCAAAAGCATATTTAGAAGGCCAAAACCAGGGTAAAGTTATTGTTGATTTTTCTTGGATAAAGCATCATTCTCAAGGCTTAATTGCTTTATCAGGTGGAATGTTTGGTGATATTGGTCAAGCATTATTAGTCAATGATTATGAGTTAGCAAAATCTTTAGCAAAAAAATGGCAAGCAGAATTTCCAGATAGATTTTATTTGGAAGTACAGCGTACTGGGCGTCCACAAGAAGAAATATATAATGAATTAGTAGTTAAGCTTGCAGATGAATTAAATTTGCCGCTTGTTGCTACTAATGATGTACGTTTTTTAAGTTCAAAAGATTTTGAAGCGCATGAGGCTCGAGTTTGTATCCACGATGGGTTAGTTTTAAGTGATACAAACAGGTTGAAGACATATAACCAGCAGCAGTATTTGCGAACTAACTTAGAGATGCAGGAGTTATTTTCTGATTTACCACAGGCTTTGGTTAATACATATAACATTAGCGTTCGTTGTACAGTTAGTATAAATTTAAAAGAGCACTTTTTGCCAAAATTTCCAACTCCACCCAAATTATCTGTTGAAGATTATTTGTCAAATTTGGCTAAAGAAGGATTAAATAATCGATTACAATATTTGTATCCAGACTCAGATATTAGCGAATTACGGATTAAATATGATGAGCGTTTAGTTACTGAGTTAAAAGTTATTAATGAAATGGGGTTTGCAAGTTATTTTTTGATTGTTGCTGACTTTATAAAATGGGCAAAAGAAAATGGAGTTCCGGTAGGTCCTGGACGTGGATCTGGTGCTGGTTCTTTGGTTGCATATTCTTTATTAATTACTGATCTTGATCCATTAGCATACGATTTACTATTTGAGCGTTTTTTAAATCCAGAACGTGTATCTATGCCTGATTTTGATATAGATTTTTGTATGGAAGGCCGAGATCGAGTAATTGAATATGTTGCTCAAAAATATGGCAGAAAAAGCGTATCTCAAATTATTACGTTTGGTACAATGGCGGCGAAAGCTGTGGTTCGAGATGTGGGTAGGGTTTTAGGTCATCCTTATGGATTTGTTGATAAAATTGCTAAACTTATCCCATTTGAATTAGGAATAACTTTAAAATTAGCTTTAGAAAAAGAAGAAGAATTATTAAAACGTTACACAGAAGAAGAAGAGGTTAAAGAGTTATTAGATTTAGCACTAAAACTTGAAGGTATTACTAGGAATGCAGGAAAACATGCTGGAGGCGTTGTAATTGCTCCATCTGAGCTAAGTAATTTTACTGCAATTTACTGTGAAGAAGGGTCTAAGCAAATTGTTAGTCAATTTGATAAAGATGATGTGGAGGCAGTTGGTTTAGTAAAGTTTGACTTTCTTGGGCTTAGAACTTTAACCATTATTGATTGGGCTTTGCAGGCGATCAATAAAGCCAGAAGTGCGCAAAATTTAGCAAATATAGATATAAATGCTATTCCATTAGATGACGCTGATACTTTTCGTTTGTTAAAAGATTGTAAGACTACAGCTGTTTTTCAGCTTGAATCACGAGGTATGAAAGATTTAATAAGTCGCCTACAACCAGATTGTTTTGAAGATATTGTAGCCCTCGTTGCACTATTTAGGCCGGGACCGCTTCAATCTGGAATGGTAGATGATTTTATTGAGCGTAAACATGGACTTGCTAAAGTTGAATATCTTCATCCAGATTTAGAGCCAATTTTAAAGCCTACTTATGGAGTTATTTTATATCAAGAGCAAGTTATGCAAATTGCTCAAGTTTTAGCTGATTATACATTGGGTTCAGCTGATTTATTAAGACGGGCTATGGGTAAGAAAAAGCCTGAGGAAATGGCTAAGCAGCGCGAAGTATTTGCAAGTGGGGCTGAAAAGCGCGGTGTTTCAATTGATCTTGCTACGACCATTTTTGATTTAATTGAAAAATTTGCAGGTTATGGATTTAATAAGTCACATTCTGCAGCTTACGCATTAATATCATATCAGACTGCTTGGTTAAAAGCTCATTATCCAGCAGCATTTATGGCGGCTGTTTTATCATCAGATATGGATAATACAGATAAAGTTGTTGGGTTTTTGCAAGATTGTGCAAACCTTGGTTTGGAAGTTTTGCCACCAAATATAAATCAATCGGATTATTATTTTAAAGTTATTGATGAAAAAACAATTCTTTATGGTTTAGGAGCGATCAAAGGTGTTGGTGAGGCTGCCATTTTTGGATTAATTGCCGAGCGGGAGAGGGGTGGAAATTTTCTTAGTTTATTTGATCTATGTAAAAGGGTAGATTTACGCAAAATTAATCGTCGAGTATTTGATGCTTTGATTAAAAGTGGAAGCATGGCTGATTTTGCAGTTGAGCGCTCGAGTCTTGCTATGTCAGTTGATAAAGCCATGCAGATTGGTAGTAAGCATAACCATAATTTGGCTATGGGCCAAACAGATTTATTTACGGCTTTTGCGTTAGAAGATAGTGAAGATACTTATGTAAATGTAGAGCCTTGGAGTCTTAAAGAAAGGTTGGATGGCGAGAGAGAAACTTTAGGCATGTATTTAACTGGTCATCCAAGTGATCCTTATTTGCAAGAATTTAAAAGTTTTATTGTGGAGCTTAGGGACTTAAACCCATTAAAAATGAAAAAAGTTATAGTTTGCGGTCTTATTAAAAGTATTCGCAATGTTATAACAAAGCGTGGTAAAAAATTATCGATAGTTAATCTTGAGAATAGTGATTCTGCAATAGATGTTGTGATTTTTGCGGAATTAATTGAGCAGAGTCATTTACTAGCAGGGGAAATGTTAGTTGTTGCTGGTGATTTAGATAGAGATAATTATACTGGGGGTAACCGAATACTTGCAAGTAGTATATATAGCATTACCGATGCGAGGCAGCATTTTTTAAAGTGTTTAGTATTAAAATTGTCAGCTGATGACAAAGATTTGTTTCCTATTTTGCGAGAACTATTAACTAGTCATCAAGGTAAAAGCGTTGTACAAATAAAGTATACAAATAATTTGGCAAGTGCCGCGATTAATTTAGGATTAGACTTTCGAGTTTGTCCTTCTGATGAATTTATTGCAAAAATAAGAAAATTGCTGAGTGATAATAATGTTGAGTTTTGTTATTAACCTTTAAAGCTACCGCATAAAGTGAAAAAATCTCTAAAATTGCTGCCAATAAGTTGCATAGATGTGACTCTATTTAATACAAGATAACTTAACATATCAAGAAGATCATAGCGAAAATAACTTGTTGCTTTACGGCCATGTTTCTTAGCTTGCTAAACTCTCAAAACCTGGGCACGTATTAGTGTTTGCTACTAATGCAAAATCAACCTGTTAATGCGTTAAAGATAATCTTGGCATAGAATTAAAAGATTCTTCTATTTCTTTAAGCATATCCTGGCGCTTTGTATTATTCAGGAAAAATGAACCGTAACATATTTTATTGATACTCATGATTAAAAGACCAATTCCTGTTATAGCTAATGCAATATGGGCAAGATAATCTTGGATATTTCTATCTTCTCCTAGAGCTTTATATGCTTGGTTAAATGTTAGCCTTAGTTCATTATTTGTTCTATCTTTGTTTAGTTCTTCAGTATGATAATTCAATAATATTTTTTTTAAATTATTAACTACTTCTAATATTTTTTGATACTTATGGTGCTTTCCTGAGTTATTGAGTTTTCTACCATATGTATCTAATTGATTAATTTTTTCAGATACATTTTTATATTCTGGAATTGTATTTAATATAATAGAGTTAGCCTCATATACGGCATCCCATTGTAAGTTTGGATTTTTGGTTTCTGTTAATATATTTGTTTGCTCTTTATGTTTTTTATTAAATTCAATAATATAATCACGGCAATCATCGATATTTCCTTTATATAAGGCAAATATTTTCATAATTGTTATTTGTCTTTCTTTTTCTAATTGTAAAAGTTTGGCAATTGGTTTTATCCAAGATTCTTCTGCAAATTCTTTTAGATATTTTCTTACACATGCATTGCTAATAATGGCGCCACGATCGATGAAAAGTTTTACAGTTGTAATAGAGGTACTTAGTATGGCTGAAACAAGTGCTGTATAGTGATAGTTATAATTACAGCAAGCGTCCGTATATCTAATATTTGATAATTTCGATTGTAGTATTTTATGATTATCCCTGAATATTTCATCCATAAAATTTTTGTCTATGTATAGGATCTGTTCGTTACTAAAATTTATTTTATTAATTGAACAAAAATTGGAATTTATATTGGGTTGTTTTTTAAATATAGATAACATTAACTCTTTATCTTCGGGTTTTATATTTGCATCGTTAATATTTGCTATTGGAGTAGATGTTGGATTGCCAGCCTGATATGGATTCGCGCCCATTAGCAAAAACAGCTCGACTAAAGAAGTCTTTCCTAAAGATATTGCATATGACATTGCGGAATTTATATAACTCAGATTTCCTTCAATAGAAATGCCTTTATAATAGCCATCAATTGAAAATTGATTAATATCAAATTCAGGCGCAGTAAATATTTCAACTAGCTCTCTATAATTATCTTCCTTTATTGCATCATAGAGTTTAGGAAACATCTTTTCAGTTTCAGCTTGAAACTTCTCTATTGCTAAATCGTTCATTTAAAACCATGTCATTAGTTAAGTTAGAGCAACATCTATCATAGCTTTGTCTTAAGTTCAAGTATCAACATAGTAGTAGTTTTTTATTTTTTTCTTGTCAAATGTTTTTGCGCTATGCTTTAATTAAAAATCGTATAGTGTTTAGAGGCAATTATCTTGTTTGATAAAAATACCTTTAATGTAAATTTAATTTCCGGACTTAGTGGTGGATTTGTTTCTTCTGCAATATTACATATCCCTGATAGATTAATTTTTTTAGCCCAAATTAATAAAACTAAAGTTATTAATAAAAATAGTCTTGTATCTCCTTTGCACGGCCTCATACCAAACGTAATACAAAAAACTTATTCTAATGGTATATACTTTTTTTTACAAAAGGAGTTGCAAGAGTCTTTGCCATATATTTTGCCAAAGGATATTTCTTATAATCAACAAATAATTAATTTTAATATAGGTCTTTGTGCAGGCACAATTACTGGAATGATTAACCATCCATTTAGTGCAATTAGATCTTTTATGTGGACACAAGTAAATGGAAAATATACAGAAACTGTGATTTATATGTGGAAACATGGTGGTGTTAATGCGTTTTTGCGTGGAATGAAAATTTCTGTAGCTTATAGTGCAGTATATGGCATTACATATGAAGTGCTTAGGAAAGCCTTGATGAGTATTGAGCAATTACATACTTTTGAACCCCAAAAAGGTTATGGGCAATTACTAAGTAATATCTTAGCATCAACGATAGCATTGGCTGTTTCAACTCCGTTAAATTACCTTAGAAATAGACAATTTGCCAATAATATATCTGAAAAAAACATACATATAATTGATGAGCTTAAGATTTTATGG
>JAUIBC010000046.1 GCA_030427555.1 Gammaproteobacteria bacterium
AAACATATAAAAAATAGTGATGATTTTCACCATGCAATATCATTTTTACAATGTTACAAAGGCAGTCAAGGAACTTTTAATTCGTATAGACGAGAAGTAGAAAGGCTTATGCAGTGGTGCCAACATATATCTTTATTATCCTTACAAGAAATTAAAAGAGCTGATATAGAAGAATACATTAAATTCTGTCAAAACCCTCCTAAATCTTGGATTGGTATCAAAAAAGTTCCAAGATTTATTGAAAGAAACCATGAAAGAGTGCCAAATCCAGAGTGGCGGCCTTTTGTTGTTACCTTAAAAAAATCTAGCGTAAGATTAGGTAACAAACCAGATATAGATAATTTTGAATTATCAATGGGAGCAATAAAAGAATTATTTGCAATTTTAAGTACTTTTTTCAACTATCTTATTCAAGAAGAATATACCTATATGAACCCAATAGCGTTGATTAGGCAAAAAAGTAAATATATTCGTAAACAACAAAATCAAACTCAAATCCGTAGACTTTCAGTTACACAATGGGAATACGTTATTCAAACGGCAGAAAAAATGGCAAGTTCTCAACCGGATAAATATGAAAGAACCTTATTTATAATGACAAGTTTATATAGCATGTATCTACGTATATCTGAATTAGCTTCTAATAGACGTTGGCAACCCAAAATGCAAGACTTCTATAGAGATAGAGAAGGAAATTGGTGGTTTAAAACTGTTGGGAAAGGCAATAAAGAAAGAGAAGTTGCTGTGAGTGATGTTATGTTAAACGCTTTAACTAGATATCGTAAACATTTAGGGCTAACTAGTCTACCATCAGCCGCAGATAATACTCCTTTATTACCTAAAAACAAGGGTAAAGGCGCTATTAGCAGCACCACTTATATCCGCGAACTTGTTCAAGAATGTTTTGATCAAAGTATTTTAAAGCTTGAAGCTGATAATCTACAAGAAGAGGCACAATCGTTAACTGAAGCAACTGTCCACTGGTTAAGGCACACTGGAATATCTGATGATGTCCAACATCGCCCGCGTGAACACGTACGTGATGATGCTGGACATACTTCGAGTGCTACAACTGATAAATATATAGATGTAGAGTTAAGAGCCAGGCATCGTTCGGCTAAAAGTAAGCCTATTGTGTATACTGATAACTCATCCTGAAATGTAGAAATAAATTTTCTAACAACCAAAACGTGAATGGTAATCTTCTAGTTTACTTGCAATATCAGAGTTTTTTGTATCTTTTGTATATTTAAGTAAATCAAAGAAATTGATAATAGATATGACATCTATTCCTTGGTTACGAATTTCTTGGAGTGTGGATATATTTTGCGAACCTTTCTCACACCTATCTAAAGCGATTATTACCGCTTTAACTATACCTCCATTTGCATCGATTAAGGATTTAGCTTCACGAAATGCTGTTCCAGCTGTAATCACATCATCAATAATAATTGTCTCGCCACTAAGTGGTGCCCCAATTAATTTTCCGCCCTCTCCATGATCTTTTTCTTCTTTGCGATTAAAAGTCACTGTTTTATTGATTCCCAATTTACTAAGAGCGATAGCTGTTGCGGTTGCAATTGGTAAGCCTTTATATGCTGGGCCGAATAAATGTTCAAATTCAATTTTACTATCTAAAATTGCTCGCGCGTAGAACTCCCCTAGTTTACATAAAGAGTTTCCACTGTAAAACATACCAACATTAAAAAAATATGGGCTTTTACGGCCTGATTTTAGAGTGAAATCACCAAATTTTAAAACGTTGCAAGAAAGAGCAAGCTCGATAAACTCATTTTTCATTTATCCAATCCTTAGCGACTAGAAAATATGTATACAATTTTTCTTCTAAACTATTGGCTTTAGGGTGCCAATTATATTTCCAATTAACAACTGGCGGTAACGACATTAAAATAGACTCTGTACGGCCTCCTGACTGTAGGCCAAACAATGTTCCGCGATCATAAATTAGGTTATATTCAACGTAGCGCCCTCTTCTATATAATTGAAATTCTTTTTCTTGCTCAGTATAAACGTTATCCATTCGACGTTTTACTATTGGCAGATATGCTTTAGTATAATGATTACCAATGCTTTGCATTAAACCAAAACTATGTTCAAAACTCACAGCATTGTAATCATCAAAAAATAGTCCACCGATTCCTCGTGCTTCGTTTCTATGTTTTAAATAAAAATATTCATCACACCATTTTTTAAAATGAGGATATATATCATCTCCAAAAGGTTGGCATGCGTCTTTTGCTGTTTTATGCCAATGAACACAATCTTCGATAAATCCATAATAAGGAGTTAAATCAAATCCTCCTCCAAACCACCATATTGTCGGACATCCTGGCTTTTCAGCTAGAAAAAATCTTACATTTGCATGGCTAGTTGGTACATACGGATTATGAGGGTGAATTACTAAAGATACCCCTACTGCATTAAATGAATATCCTTCAAGCTGTGGCCTAAAAGAACTCGCTGAACCTGGGAGCTCTGCACCAAATACATGCGAAAAATTAACTCCAGCTTTTTCAAAGATTCGTCCATTTTCTATGGTTGAAGTTATACCTCCACCGCCGGCATCTCTAGTCCAATTTTCAAAATTAAACTTTGCATCATTATCTATTAATTCCAACTCACTACAAATTGATTTTTGTAATTTTAGTAAATAATCTTTAACTTGCTGTGTTGCGTTATCAGGTAGAGTTGTTAAATGCATAATATTACCTATATCAATTCATAGTTCTTGTTCCTTATACTAGAAAAAGCCAGTATATTGCAAGTAAATAAAGATTGTTTGGCAAAAATATAGTACAATATAGCAACTTATTGACATTATGCCAATTGAACTTATTTAGTATGCAAAATAATAACTACGAACAACTACTGTCTATTGCCCCTATGATTGACTGGACTTATAGTCATTTTCGGGTATTAATGAGAATAATTGCGCCAAAAGCTTTACTATATACAGAAATGTTAACTCCTGATGCTGTCATCCATAATCCGGAACGTTCCTTGTTTTATAATCCTATTGAAAAACCTTTGGCAATCCAACTTGGTGGTAGTAATGAAGATAAATTAGTTAAAGCTTCTATAATTTCAGAAAATGCTGGCTTTTCTGAAATCAATTTAAATTTAGGTTGTCCAAGTGATAGAGTTCAATCAGGAAAATTTGGCGCATGTCTTATGCGTGAAAAAGAGTTAGTTGCGAATTTAATTGGCGCTATCAAAAGTCATGTAAAAATCCCAGTTACAGCGAAAACTCGTATAGGCATTGATAAGCAAGATGATTATGCTTTTTTTGCTGATTTTGCCAATTCACTAATAGCTAGTGGCTGCGATAGATTGATTATACATGCAAGAAAAGCTTGGCTTAAAGGATTAAGTCCGAAACAAAATCGTACTATCCCAAAGATAAATTATGACTATGTATATAAATTTAAACAAGAAAACCCAAATAAACCAATAATTATAAATGGCGATATTAAAAACATAATAGACGTAAAGAAACATTTACAAATTGTAGATGGAGTTATGCTAGGACGTCTTGCTTATCAAAACCCATATGCTTTGGCCGAATTACATAATAACTTGCATCCGCATATAGATTTACTTAGCCGCCCTCAAATTGTAAGTAAATATTTAACTGAAGTTAATACGCAAAACATAAGCATAAGCTTATTATTAAAACCTTTATTCAATTTATATCATGGTCAAGAAAACGCAAAAAAATGGAAAAACCATCTGTTACAAATACAGCAATCGAAAGATATTTCCTGGCTTAAAAAACTGATCTAATGAGAAAAACATACTCCACATGGACAAAAAAAATACTTTTTATCATAAAAATATGTTCCATATCTTAAATTTTTTTAGTAAACTTGTCACTCCTAAAAAATTATTGGCTGAAAGTATTGAATTGTAGATCACGTATTTACACATTTATTTTTATATTTGCATTAACGATTATCAATGCACCACGCATATTTGCTGATCAAGGCCAAAGCGTATGGGATGTATTACGCAAAGAATTTGAATTAAACCATGAAACTTATCGCCCAGAAGTTCAACAACAAATACGCTGGCTAAAAGCTCACCCAGCTTACGTGCAAAAACTCGCCAAATCCGAACCATATATTTATCATATTATTTCTGAAATAAAAAAACGTGAATTACCAGGCGAGCTTGCTTTAATGCCGATGATTGAAAGTGCTTATAATCCATTTGCTCGTTCATCTGCTGGGGCTAGTGGATTATGGCAAATTATGCCATTAACTGGGCGCGAATATGGATTAAAACAAAGTTGGTGGTACGACTCAAGACGCAGTATCAGTCAATCTACTAAAGCAGCTTTAACTTATTTAACATATTTAAATAAGTTTTTCCATGGAAACTGGACATTAACAATAGCAGCGTATGATGCGGGTGAAGGTTCTGTTGCAAGAAGTGTTAGAAGAGCTAATAAAACTCCACGCAATGCGTATTTTTGGAACTTAAGTTTACCTCAAGAGACAAAATACTATATCCCAAAGTTATTTGCATTAGCTGAAATAATTCAACATCCTAATAAATATAATATTAAATTGCCACATATTGAACACCGTCCATATTTTAAAGAAGTAAATATTGGCAGCCAGCTAGACTTGAATAAAGCCGCAAAACTTGCCGGGGTATCCTATCAATCATTAATAAATTTAAACCCAGAATACAATCGTTCAACAACAGCGCCAGGACCAACACATAAATTATTAATTCCCATACACAAAGTTGAAACATTTAAACGTAATCTAGCTATTTTGCCAAAAGATAGCAGGATAACCTGGAAACTATATAGAATTACAACTGGAGAGAATCTGCAAACTATAGCGCAAAAGAATAACACTAGCATTAGACTCATAAAAGAATTAAATAAGTTGCAATCTACTTCTCTTAAAAATCAACAGTTTCTGTTAATACCTAAAAAAGTCGCAAATAATGATTATCAAAAAAATAATAATTTCTCTGATTTAAACCAGTATAAAGTAATTCATATTATAAGTAGCGAAGACACATATCAATCTTTACAGACCAAATATAATGTATCAAGTCAAGAGTTAATGCGTTGGAATGAACACTTGGCTTTAACTGGAAAATTACTTCCTGGGCAGTCAATAATTATTTGGAAAACAAATGATGCCAGATATACAATAAAATCTGGCGATAGCCTTAGCCAAATAGCACAAAACAATAACAAATCTATTACTGATCTTATTAATTTAAATCCAGGACTTGATAAAAATAAAATTAAGCCAGGACAAACAATCAGAGTTAGCTAACTTTACAGATCCTAGGCATAAAAAATATAATGTTGTCTTCGCTAACGTAGTGAAACAATCTAGTGGCATTTTAAGGACGCTAAATTGACTCACCATAGCTCGCAAAGACTACTGTTATCCTCTTGTGCCTACATTTGAAATTTTTCATGTATAAACCATGACTAACTTTATAATAAACATTGTTTTTTCATGAAAAATATTTTATTGTAAACACTTTATTAATGACGTTCTATATATGAGTTTTACTCCATTACTAGCTAAATCACTGACAAATACAGGTTCTTTTGTCAAATACTCATATGTTATCCGTTCTTGTTTTGCCGGGTTATTATTACCGTTAGGATTTGCCCCATTTCACTTTCCAGGACTTGCAATTCTTGGCTTATCTATTTTATTCGCAGAATTACAAACCAAATCTTTTAAAAAAGCGCTTAACGCTGGATTTGTTTTTGGCTTAAGTTTCATGAGTTTTGGAGTATCATGGATTTTTGTAAGCATAAATTTATATGGCAATTTAAATATTTTCTTATCAGCCATTATTACATCTACCTTTATATTATATTTAACTCTTTTTTATGTTTTACAAGCAGGATTATTTAATTATTTACAAAATAAATCGTCAGTAATAATATCATCCTTAACATTTAGTGCTACTTGGGTTTTATGTGAATATCTAAGGGCTAATTTTGCAAGTGGTTTTCCTTGGCTTATTCTTGGATTTGGGCAAATTGACTCTCCATTACAATATTTATTACCGTATATTGGCATATATGGTGTAAGTTTCTTGACTTGTTTAGCTGCAAGCTTCTTATGTTTGGCAATCCAAACTGGTAAAACTACTAAAAATAATAAAAGAATACAAAAATTACCTTTTTTAATTACATTTTTGCTAATTATCATCGCCCCTATGTCACTGAAAAATATAAAGCATACAACAGATACAAGCAATAAGATAAATGTTGGGGTGATTCAAGCAAATCTATCTATGCGAGATAAATGGGATGATAATATTTTTAATCAAATTATAAATAGATATAGTGATGGTATAAATCATTTAAATAAAAAGGCGAAACTCATTATTTTACCAGAATCAGCTATACCTGTTCCGCAAATATATGCACGCGATTTTCTAAAGGAAATAAAAAAATCAACCAAAAAACACGCTAACCAAATTTTAATTGGAATACCGAAAGAAGCAAATCAAGAAGATCTATACTATAACACTTTAACAAGCTTCGGAAGTGGCAAGAAAGCTTATTTAAAACAGCATTTAGTACCATTTGGTGAATACATACCAAAACCCTTTAATAAAATTACAGGGTATCTTGGGATCCCAGACGCAGCTATGGTAAAAGGACCAAGCACACAACCTTTACTCAAGCATAATAACTACCCGTTCGCTACTTTGATTTGTTTTGAAATAGCATACCCACAGATATTGCGAGCCCAATTGCCAGACGCACAATGGATAATTTCTGTAAGTGACGCTGGTTGGTTCGGCCATTCTCTAGCTATATATCAACTATTACAAATGTCACAAGCATTATCAATTATGACCGGCAGATACCAAATAGTTGCTAATAATAATGGCCTATCTTCAATCATTGATGATAAAGGTAAAATTTTAAGTTCTTTACCAGCATTTAGCTCTATGGATTTATATGGTAGTATATATCCTAATCAGATTAAAACTATATGGGCTACTTATGGCGACAAGCCATATTTATATTTGTGCATAGTGATAATCATTATTGCGTTATTGAGAAAGAGAAGTTATTCTTATAAGTCTACTATAAACTAATAAATTATTATGAACACCAGTTATATACCAAAAGAAGTTGAAACCCAAGCTCAGCAGTATTGGCAAAAAAAACAATCGTTTAACGCACATGAAGATTTAAGCAAAGAAAAATTTTATTGCCTAGCAATGTTTCCATATCCCAGTGGTTCTTTACACATGGGACATGTTAGAAATTATACACTAAGTGATGTTGTAGCTAGATATCAAAGAGCTTTAGGTAAAAATGTTTTACATCCTATTGGCTGGGATGCTTTTGGTCTACCTGCAGAAAATGCTGCGATAAAAAATGGTAGTGCGCCAGCTGAGTGGACCGAGCAAAATATTGCCGCTATGCGTGAGCAATTCTTAAAACTAGGTAATTCGTATGACTGGCGTCGTGAAATCACTACCTGTGACCCTAACTACTATCGTTGGGAACAGTGGTTTTTTATTAAATTATATGAGCGTGGTCTTGCTTACAAAAAAAATGCGGTTGTAAATTGGGATCCTGTTGATCAAACGGTTCTTGCTAATGAGCAAGTTATTGACGGTCGCGGTTGGCGTTCTGGAGCTTTAGTAGAAAGAAAAGAAATATCTCAATGGTTTATCAAAATTACTGCTTATGCAGAAGAATTGCTAGAAGGATTAGATGATTTAGAAGAATGGCCACATCAAGTAAAACAAATGCAGCGCAACTGGATAGGCAAATCTATAGGATGTGAGATATTATTTAAAGTTAATAACTTTCCAAAACCATTAAAAATATATACAACCAGACCTGATACTTTAATGGGCGCTACATACCTTGCAGTATCTCCTGATCACCCACTTGCCAAACAAGCTGCTGAAAATAATCAAGCCGTCGCAGATTTCATTAAATCTTGTCAAACTGTACGCATGGTTGAAGCTGAAATTGCTACCATGGAAAAAGAAGGGGTTGCAACTGATTTAACAGCTATTCATCCTGTTACTAAACAAGAAATACCGATTTGGGTAGCTAATTTTGTCTTAATGCAATATGGTTCTGGAGCAGTAATGTCTGTACCAGCACATGACCAAAGAGATTGGGAGTTTGCTAAAAAATATTCTCTTCCTATCAAGCAAGTTATTAAACCAACTGATAGTGAACATGACTTTAATACTTCTGCATTTACAGCAGAAGGAACTTTAATTAACTCAGATAAATTCAATGATTTAAATTCTGCGGCCGCTAAAGAAGAAATTAGCAAATATTTACAAAAACACAATATTGGGCAACCTAAAATTAACTATAGACTTCGTGACTGGGGAGTTTCTAGACAGCGTTACTGGGGAGCCCCTATACCAATGATAACTTGCGAAGACTGTGGCATACTCCCTGTTCCTGAGGAAGATTTACCAGTAGTTTTACCTGAAAATATAGATCTAACAAAAGGTGGTTCTCCGCTACAAAACTGTCCTGAATTTATTAATACAACTTGCCCTAGATGTAATAAAGATGCCATCCGTGAATCTGATACATTTGATACATTTATTGAATCATCTTGGTACTATGCCCGTTTTGCATGTAAAGGCCAAGAAAATGCAATGTTAGATGATAGAGCTAAATATTGGACTCCAGTTGATCAGTATATAGGTGGCATTGAACATGCTGTAATGCATCTTTTATATGCAAGATTTTTCCATAAACTTATGCGTGACGAAGGATTGGTAAATTCTGACGAACCATTTAAGTCTTTAATAAGCCAAGGCATGGTCCTAAAAGATGGGATTAAAATGTCTAAATCTGTTGGCAACATTGTTGACCCAAATACCTTAATAGATAAATATGGTGCTGATACAGCACGTTTATTTGTAATGTTCGCCGCTCCACCAGAACAAAGCCTTGAATGGTCAGATGCTGGAGTTGATGGTTCATATCGTTTTTTAAATCGCGTTTGGAACTTCGCTGAACAAAATAAAGGAATAATTATTGAAATTAATGAAACAATGATGGATACCAGTGTAACTATCGATTGGCAAAACTGTGACGCTGCGCTTAAAAAAGCTAGATATAATGTACATAATATTTTATTACAAATATCTAATGACTATAGTAGACATCAATTTAACACTGTAGTTTCTGGATGCATGAAGCTATTTAATGAAATATCTGCATATACAGTTAAAACTGAAGACGATAAATATTTTCTGCATTCAAGCATAAGCTTTTTACTAAAATGCCTAGCTCCAATTACTCCTCATATTTGTCATGTTCTATGGCAAAATCTTGGATTTAAAAAAGCAATAATTGACTCAGCGTGGCCTAAGGTTGATAAAAATGCCTTAAAAACCGATGAGGTTAGTTTTATCGTGCAAGTAAATGGAAAATTAAGAGCAGAATTTATTGGCGTTGCAAATTTATCTAATGATGAAATAATAGAGCAAGCCAAAAAGCATGCAGCAAGCTTTATACAAGGAAAAGAGATAATAAAATCTATTGTAGTCTCACATCGTAATTTAATTAATTTAGTGGTACGTTAATCATGAGATATATCAAAACCATACTAACAGTATGTTTTTTATTTCTATCTAGTTGTGGTTATCACCTACAAAATTATGGAGATATACCAAAATGGTTTAATAACGTTGCGGTAATAAATGTTAAAGTACAACATGATTTAAGGCCAATAGTTATTGAGCAACTAAAATCCTATAAAGTAAATGTTTGTACAAATGTAAAAAAGGCTGACTTTTGGTTAATTTTAGAAGAAGATAAAATAACAGATAACATTACTTCAGTAAGTTCAAGCACGACACCGCGACAATACCAAATGACATATGCCATAAAATATAAAGTACAGCGCGCTAATAATGGTGTAGATGTTGTTCCATCAAGTAGTGCTGTTGTAACTAGGCAATTTACTATAAATAGTAATAGGATTTTAGGATCAGACTTTGAAGGTGATTTATTAAGGCATGATATGTATAAAGATGCAGTAGCGCAAATAATAGATCACATTGAAAATGCAAAATATGTTCGTTAAATACCAAGAGATTAATAATATTTTAAATAATAAAGTTTTCCCTTTATACGTTATCTTTGGTCAAGACCAATATTTACAAGATGATATATCAAACCGCATAAAAAAAGCATGGAAAAAACTGGGCGATGTTGATGAAGAAATAATTAATGTTGACGACGATTGGGAAAACACTTTTGCTAAAGCTAATAGTTACTCTTTATTTAGCGATTTATCGTTACTTGATATTCGTTACTCTAAAAAAACAATAAGTAATAACTTCAAAGAGTCTATCACTAAATACTTAAAAAATTATAATTCTAAAACTTTAGTAATTATTCGAGCCCCTAATATAACGAGTAAACAATTACAATTTTTAACTTCTAGTAAAAATATACAGATTTTCGGCGCCAACCAATTAAGTGCTCATGAATTAGAAAAATGGATTAAAGCAGAATTACAAAGCTTGAAGATAGTAACAGAGAGAAATGTACCCAATATAATATTACAATATAATCAAAATAACATGCTAGCAGCACAGCAAACTATAATAAAATTAAGCATGTTAACTAATAGCAATGAAAAATTAACTGAATCTAGCGTATTAGAATTTATTAATGATCAATCTGAATATCCAGTTTATGAGTTAACAACTAAATGCCTACAAGGCAATAGCTTACAAGCAATTAATATTTTACGTAAATTTGCGAATAATAATCAGAATACTAGTATATATATCTTATGGTTATTAAGTTATGAAATTAGATTACTAATCCAACTAAAACAAATGAATATTAATAAAACTCCAATGCATGATGCTTACAAAAAGCTAAAAATATGGTCACAGAAAATCAAGATGTATGAAACTGCCATGCAACGTTTTACCTTGGGTAAACTAGAGGAGTTATTAACACATTGCGCTCAATTGGACTTACAATTAAAATCTTCGACAGACGTTAACGTATGGGATAAACTAGAGAGATTAGTTTTACTTATTTGCTTAGGATGTTCTAGGAATGACAAAATATTGGTTAATGAAATCTGAACCTAACTGCTTTAGTATTGATGATCTAATAAATTCACCAAACCAAACCACTTGTTGGGATGGGATTAGGAATTATCAAGCAAGAAACTTTATGCGTGATGACATGCAAATTGCAGATAAGGTATTTTTTTATCATTCGAGTTGTAAAAACCCTGGGATAGTTGGTGTTGGAGAAGTAGTAAGCAAACCATACCCTGATCATACTGCTTGGGATCCAACAAGCGATCACCCTGATAGTAAAAGCACTCCTGAAAAGCCGATTTGGTATATGGTAGATATTAAATTTGTTAAAAAATTAGCAAATACAATTTCTTTAGAGGAATTACGTAAATATCCAGAGATTGCTGATTTTAAACTTCTACAAAAAGGTAATAGGCTTTCTATTTTACCAGTTAGTGAAAATTATTGGAATTTCATACTTAAAAATCATCACGTTAATTTGTAGAAAAATGTATCAACATGCAGGCTCGGGGAATTTTAGCGCATTATGTGCTATAATTAATATATATGGATAACCGGATAACATATGCCCAAAGAAAGAAGAAAACAATCACAAATTCCCTTGCTTAATAGAAATGAAGTAGAGGAATCTCTAAGAATAATGGTTGAAAACGAATTAAAAAGACGCTGGCATAGTCAAGGTCTTACTAGACAAGAAATCTCTGGCTTAAGTGGGATTAGCGAGCCTGCAAAAGTATCACTTAATAGTAAACAAGAAGGCCCATGGACTGCTATGGCTGCTGCAAAGAGAAACATAGCATATGAAGAACAATTAAGTAGACAACATGATAGTGAATTTCGCGATAAAAAACTTAAAGAGTCTGCAAAAGAACTTGACAAACTTCATGAAAAGCAACGAACAAACCTAGAAAAGAAACAACAACAAGAATTAGAAGAATTAAAAATCTATCATGCTCACAAAATAAACATACAACTAGAAACCCAAAGAACTCAACGTGAAGAGCTTTATTCTGCACATAAATCAGAAGCACAAGAGCTAAAAGTTAAACACAAAAACACATTACAACAAACTAAAAATTCTTTCAAAAAATCACGTAAAAAGGAATGGAGCAAATTTAACCAAGAAATTTTGGACAAAGCTAGAACAAAACAAAAAGAAGAAAAAAATGCTCTTTCTGATAAACATAAAGAAGAATTAAAAGATGCTGAAAATAAATATAATGCGGATAAAAAGCATTTGCTAAATCGACAAGAAAAAGAAATACAAAAATTAAAAAATAAATATGAGAATAAAATTAATAAAATTTCAGATCCCAAAGAAAAAGAAAATTTGCTAAATCAGCAACAAAAAGAAATAGCAGATATACACGAATTACATAAAACACAACAATCAAACTTACACTCTGATTACATTTACCAAAAAGAAGAGATGAAAGAAAAACACTCATCGGAGACAATAAATTTACACAAGCAACATCGCGAAGAATTAAAAAATATAGCAAAACAAGAAAACCAAGCACATCAGAAACAAAAGCTAGAAATGCATGAACAAATATCCGCAGAAAATATAAATTATAAATCCAATATAACCGAATTATCTTCAACTAAATTCATAAAAAAAACTAACTTAAATAATCAACAAGCAGAAGAGCAAAAAAAACTAATAGAAACCCAGGCTAAAGAAATAGTAACTACAATAGAAAAACATGAAGCTGAAAAAATCAAATTAGCCGAGGCACAAGCTAAAGAAAAATCAGCCAAAGGTTTTAATAACATAAAAAATTCAGATGTAAAAATGTCGACAACCGAGAGCACACCTCAAGAGTCAAATCAAAAGCACTCTAACTCTATCGATTCTAGTAAAAAATCGCATGAAACAGATAATAACAATAATGAACTTGAAACAAACACTAGCCATAAAAGAAAACTATAATTCAAAACACCCAACAAAGACTTGCTATTACAGCATTAGGGCAAAAAATTATTCTTTTAGCTAGAATTATGCTACGTACTACTTAGATATAAACTTCGCAACTGAATCAGATGTTTCTTGTGCGATAATAGTGCTGGCCACACCTTTATAAATCGTGGGCATA
>JAUIBC010000159.1 GCA_030427555.1 Gammaproteobacteria bacterium
AACTAGCCTCACTACCAGATTTTCCCTTTTTATTCGATTTCTTTTTAATAAAATGAGAATTCAAAGCAACAGTCATTGGTTTATATGCTGAATTTTGTGCTATTTGTTTTATTTCCATCTTTTGGTCAGCTTCAACAACGCCTGGCATAGAAAGCATCTGTATCATAACTAAAGATGATATAATCATAATTTACTCCATTATTGTAATAATATAAAAAACAGAAAAAAATAATGTCTTTTAGTGTAAAAGTTAGACTGTAATTTTATTTATGTCAAATAACTATCAGATTTATTTTTATTGTTCTATACGCTGACGTGCGGATTGGCTTTTAGAATTTATTGGAATATGATCAAAGGCAGCAGCCAATCCAAATTTTGGCATATTATTATAAATACACTCCATTTGCCCTCTTTTTATTTTATAGGTTTCATGCCATATTCCAACAGCTCCACGATTCCCTACTTTTTGCATAAAGCGTGTCCAAACCGAACGATGAGGTTCATTGCTAGATTTAGCAAAAGATTCTAAACTATCGAAGTCAGTCCAATAAGTTACCATAATAGTTGCAAAAGGAAAAAAACGAAAGAATTGTTCGCAATGCAACATCCCAAGATTTCTTTTTGATTTAAGACGTAAAAGCATACGTGGCATAGCTAAAAATACCGGCAACCATTTATGAAACAAATACCAGCGATTAATACGCATGCCAATTAAAAAAATCACAAATTCAGTTGATGTATCAGCTGTAAAACGTCCTTTGAAAATTACATTTTCCATAATTTAAATCTAATTTAAATGAATGATAATTATAGATTAACATTTTTATCGAACGAAGTTTTAATAATTAAAAAACTAATTACATTCGCTAATAAATTTCAACATTTTATGCAAGTTGATTTTCAATATATACATGGTATACTATTCATATATGGATATATTAGCATGGTATACCAATTATGTCTGAGAAAAAATTTTTAGCTGGAATTGCTGATAATGCATTATCTCAGTTAAAAATATTAGGTGAAAATATTCGCGAAGCACGTATTGCAAGAAGATTTACGCAAGAAGAGCTTGCAACGCGAGCTCTTATGTCCAAATCTACATATATTAGTATAGAAAAAGGTGATCCTAAAACATCGATTGGCGCTTATATGGCAGTGCTTGATTTGCTTGATTTATTGGATGGCTTACAAGATATAGCCGCTCCGCATAAGGATGAAGTTGGGCGTCGTTATCGCGCTCTAAAACGCAAAGGAGCATCTAATGTATAATAGTGCCTATGTGTTTTCTTTATCAGCACAAGGCGAGCGATATCTTGTTGGCGAGATAAAAACATCAAGCACAATGGGGGAGTTTAAATATGCTAATGAATGGCTTGAGAGCGATTGGGCTTATCCTTTAGATCCGGTTAATTTGCCGTTATCTCCCAAACGGTACCATGTTCATAATTTAAAAAACATGTTTGGTGTGTTTTCCGATGCAGGTCCAGATAGCTGGGGCGAACGAATCTTGTTACAGCACCATAGAAGTTTACCCAAAAACGAGACTGAGCGATTACTACGTTTAAGTGGCATGGGTGTAGGATGTCTTCAATTTAGTTTGTCACGAACACGACCAAAAGAAATGCCGGAACTACCAACGATAGAAAGACTATCTCATCTTGCAAATGCGACTCAAAATCTCCTTTTGAAAAACCAATTGACAAACGATGAGCTTTTATTACTGGATCCAGGATCATCTATGGGAGGAGCTCGTCCTAAAGTTACTGTTTGTGACCAAAATGATGTTTGGCTTGTTAAATTTGCTAGGCCTGATGACTTAATTGATATTCCCAAAGTTGAATATGCTTGCATGCAATTATTATCCAGATTAGGCATTAACGTGCCAGAAACAAAACTAATGTCGCTTGGCCAGGGAAAAAGTGCTTATATGATCAAGCGATTTGATAGAATTACCGGACATCCAATACATTTTATATCAGCACATAGTTTATTTAACACAGACAGGGTTAGGATTATTCAAGATGCATATCATGATCCAAGAAGCTATATAGCCCTAGCCAGGCATATACGAGCATATTCTGCCTATGCAATTGAAGATTGTCTGGAACTTTATTCGCGCATGGTAGCAAATGTATTACTAAAAAATACAGATGATCATGCACGCAATCATGCTATGATCTTTGATATATCATCTGGCAAATGGCGATTGTCCCCAGCTTTTGATGTACTACCAAGCTTAGGTTACCATGGCGAACAAGCTCTCAGTATAGGTCGTTATGGCAGAGAAAGTACAATTGACAATCTGCTAACAGCAAGCAGCGCGTTTGGCTTATCAGACGAACAGGCTTTACAGCGTATCCGTGAAATTCAAACGATCATACTGGAATGGAAGGATTGTTTTTCGATGTGCGGTGTGACCGCCGCGGATTTGAAATTATTGAATAAAAAATAAGTTACTTAATTATTGAAATTAAGAACAAAAATCAATCAAAAATATAATAATAATAAAATTCAGGAATAATAGGCTTAATAGGTTCAATAAGAAGAAATAAAAGAG
>JAUIBC010000047.1 GCA_030427555.1 Gammaproteobacteria bacterium
TAACACATTGGATAATTCGGGATAACACATTGGATAATTCGGGATAACACATTGGATAATTCGGGATAACATTTATATAATTAAATATAATTTCTTAATTATAAAAAAAATGTTTACAAGAAAATTAACTAACACTATTATCGAGCTATTAAAAGAGTTCCGTATTATTTACCTTACTGGCCCTAGACAAGCCGGTAAAACCACTTTGACAAAATTTATTTCGCCTAATTATGGGTTAAAATATATTTCATTTGATGATAACAATATACTACAATCGGCGAAAACCGATCCAATTGGGTTTATAGAAGCATATAAAAACGATAAATTAATATTAGATGAATTTCAGTATATTCCTGAATTAATTCCGGTAATTAAACAAGTATCAGATAATCTCCCCATTGATGAAAAAGGTAAATTTCTGTTAACTGGATCTGCTGATATTTTTAGATCTGGGAAAACGCAAGAATCTTTGCCAGGCCACATGGCAAGACTTGAGTTATATCCACTATCATTATCTGAACAATTTAACTCTCAATACAATATTATTGAATTATTATGTAATCAAAATTTTAATATAGAGTCATCAGAAATATTAAATCATCAAACGTTAGCTGAACTGATTATCCAAGGTGGTTATCCAGAAGTACAAAATATGAGCCCTAGAGGCAAACAGGTTTGGTATAATTCTTACATAGAGGGTCGTTTATTTAAAGACTTTGAATCATTATATGCTTCCCGAGGCGATTATCGTTCCAAATTAAGATCTTTAGTGCCATATTTAGCTGGTCTAGCAGGTAATTTGATTAAATATTCAAATATATCTAATGACTTGGGACAAGAAGATAAACTAATTAAAGCATATATAGAAATTCTAGAATTAATGTTCATTATTAAAATAATCCCAGCTTACATAAAAAATAAAGCAAAACGTCAAGCAACAACTACTCCGAAACTACAAATGATTGATACTGGTTTGGCATGTAGTCTGCTTGGTATAAAAAATGCAAATCAACTAGTCAATAGTAATTACTTCGGAGGACTTTTAGAAAATTTAATTTTTATGGAATTACTAAAACAAAATAGTTGGTCAGATGAGCAAGTATCGCTTTTTCACTTTAGAGATAAATATAAAAATGAAGTAGATATTGTATTAGAAAGAGATAACAATAAAATCATCGGCATTGAGGTAAAAGCTTCCGCAACCATTAAACAGCAAGACTTTAAAGGTTTAATTAAATTAGCAGAATTTAATCCAGCAAACTTTCAATATGGAGTTATCTTTTATTATGGAAAAGATGTATTGCCATTTTCACATAATAATATTCAACTATATGCGTTACCAATCAAATTATTAACTAAGCCCACAAAATGACTAAAGTCCAACTATACTTAATACATGTCTAATAAGTATTAAGTTAAGATGCATAACATAGGCTTAGTTTTATTTCATACAGGAGAGACTAAAGCACTTGTGCCTTTAATGTTAAGTTTAGCCAAGCAGCCTGAAAAATATAAACTAACTATTGTGCCGGTCGGTATAAGTGCTAAGAATATTCTCCCCAATAAGTTAAAGAAATATATCTTTATTCCTAAATTAATTAAAAATTATCTTGGTCAAAATGATGAAGATCAAATGCATTTTAGTGATCATTATGTCAAAGATATCTTAGAAAAACTTGAAAATTGTCAAACAGTTATCTCTGGTTGCCCTGCTAAAATCCAATTACAAGTAATAAAAGTTCTCCCCTCTAATATGCAAAAAATTATTTATTTTGATATGCCGTATAATAAGAAAATAGCAAAAAAATACGCGCCTTACGCAGATTTTTTCATCTACACAGATAATATATCCATGCAACTTGCGCATAAAGATTTAGCTAATTCAATAAAAATACTCTCTGCAAGAAATGGGGATTTTGACACATGGCTTATAAATCATCATAAAAACCTTAAAAATAAAAAGCAAATATATGCAAAACTATCAATAGAACCAAATGCGAAACTTTTACTATGGATTGGTGGATACAACAATCCTCTGGAAAAAAAAGCGTTCCAAAAATTTGCACATGCTTTTAAGCCATATAAAAATAAGTTCACACTAAAAATCGCCATCCATCCTGGACTAAAGAGCTTTAATCCACAAAAAACCAAACGTATAATCAATGAATATTATATTTCTGAGTTAACAAAAATAAAATACTCAAAAAATGCAGCACAAAACACAATTACATCACTAGATAGCAACTCCATCGCAAGCATTGCAACCGCAGTTATTTCAGTAGATCCAACCGCAGTAAAACAGACAAGTTACATAGGAATAGACGCAAAAACCGTATATATTAACAAAAACTCAAAAATAGCGGGCATAGAACAAATCAAAACCAATGCCCAATGGCATGAAATATTTAATTTTTGGCTCGAAGATGTTAACCATATACTAGAAAATAAAAATTTTGATATACCTACTTCAAGCACTGAAGAGGTCATAATACAAATTATCTAATCAACCAAACAAATCTTAATAACACCAGCAATAGCAAGCGGCACAAATAACCAAGCTAGCAAAGAAATAGCAAGTAATATTGCTAACATCCCAGAAACAGCTTCATTCATTAATGCAGCACGCATAATAGAACTACCAATAATTAACACAGGAATATTTAAAGGTAAGACAATTAAACCCATGATAAGAGTTTTTTGCTTAATCCCAGCCGCAAATGCTTCTGCTAAAGCACATAATGCAACTATTGTAGGGATAGCACAAACCACACTTGCATCTAAAATTAAAACTTGATACCAGGTTAACTTTAATAAAATAGCGATTAATGGACTCAATAGTAATAACGAACCAACAATAATCAAGCAATGGATACTAAGTTTTGCTAAAACTATTATAGTAACCGGTATGCTAGATACAAACCATTGTTCAACAACTCCATCAGCATAATCTTGACTAAACAAGTGTTCAGCTGATAAAAAAGTAGCAAAAATAAGTCCAACCCAAATTATTCCAGGAGTTAATAAGTTTAATGAACTAGAATTAGCGGGTATAGTTAACGGAAAAAAAACTATTATCATTAAAAAAAATAAAACTGCATTAAGCATAGATTTAAAATCGCGTAACCGTAAACACATCTCGCGTGACAATTGCTTTTTATAATTAAATAACATTGAGGAATTACTCATAAAAAATACTCAGTATGTGGAATATCATTTATTTGAACTCCTTGATGAGAAGTATAAATTATCATCCCTTGCTGCATGACATGGTGATGCATACAATCAACAAAAGTAGTTATAAAATCTTTATCTAGCGCTGTAAATGGCTCATCTAAGATCCATAATTTAGTATTAGTAAGTAATACTCTTAATAAAGACAAACGTTTTTTTTGCCCAGCCGATAAATAACCTACAATTTTATCTTGCAAGAGATCTAAACTAAATATTTTTAAAAGATTACAAATCTCTGATTTAGTTTTTGTATTTTTCAGATCATAATAGCAATTTTCTAAAACGGTTAGCTGCAAATTAAGCCCAAGCTTATGTCCAACGTAGCATATCGCATTTTTATAATCATATGCATAAGGAAAAATAGAACAACCATCATATTTAACATCGCCAATACTTGGCGCTAAAATGCCAGCAATAATTTTCAAAAGTGTAGTCTTACCGCTACCATTACTACCTCTAACATGTAAGATACTTCCAGAATTTACTGTAAATGCAACATCTTTCAATAGTGGAATATCAATAAATTGGAAATCACTAGAATCATAAGAAAAACTCAAGCTTTCAACTTCTAATAACATAACCTATATCCAGGATATATACCTAATGGCCAAACCGCAAATCTCAAAAAAATTACGTACATTTTTTTATATAACTAATTTAGAGCTAGAAGCCAATAGATCTGCCTTTTCACTAACCTTTTCTTCCATACTTAAATTCTGAAAAAATACATTACGACATTCAAACCAGCTTTTTATTTGCTGAACGCTTTCTTTATGCTCCGAACCAGGTAATGTATAATATTCTTGCTGCGCAAAGTCTTGCAAATCTGCCAATGCCTTTTTGCTATTAGCCAATTCGATATTTTTACCCACATATAAGGTAGAAAAAAATGACAAAGAAAAAATAATGGCTAACTCAATAAGCTCAAAAGCTTGTATACTAAGATCACCTTTCATCACTTGCTGCAGCTCAAAAAACCTTAATAACATCAAAATTGCAAAAAAAATCGCCGAAAATATGAATCCTGGTCTATAAAACAATACATCAGAATGTAACTTTTCATGGTATTCTTTAAATGGGTTATTTTCAAGATTTTCAGCAACTGCTTGATAAAAAGTTAGCATTTTCACGGAATAATCAACCCCATTTTCACAATCATGTTCTGAATTAGCCAATAGTAATTTAGATACAGCATCTTCTTTTAACGACCGATCCATTTGTAGACCAGACTCATATTTAATTATTAATAAAAGTAGAGTATTAAATTGACTCATAAAATTTAGAGATAATTTAGCCCGTGCTTCGTTAACATAGTCTGGTTTGGAGTTTAAATATTCTTCCAATGTATTACTTAGCGCTCGACCATACGCTTTAAGAAAATCTTTAGAAATTTTTGGCATAAAATAAATCTATAAGTTGCAATGGCAAGAAATATACCATAATTAGCAATATATTTGAATTCTTCAAAGTGAGAAAAAATCAACCAACCTTAATCAACCCAACAATAATAAACAAGATCATTAGTATTGCACGAATTACACTTATCCTTACACGATAATGGATGATTATGCGCGCGAACTATGCCTTTTTTCACCCAAATATCTAACATTGGCTTTAAAGCTTGCACATCTATCACAAATTCTCGAGAAATTTGTGTAATACTAACTGCGCGGTATTTTTTTATATAATTACGCAATAGGCATAGCATTTAATCTTCTCCATATATAAATAATGAATAAAGATACCATCAAAATACCAGTGAAAAATAAGAAATTAACTCCGTATGCAGTATTATAATACCAAGTACCAACCTGATAAAAAACACTTGCAACTATATACGCAAGTACGACTGACCAAATAATTGAAAATAGCATATATTTACGTGCTGTTTCTTGTTTGATTGCAGCCATTGTAGATATACAGGGAATATATAATAATACAAATAATAAGTAAGCATATGCTGCTATCTTAGTATGAAATTTATCTATCATAACTCCATAAGCTGTTGCGCTTAAATCAGTTTTATTAACGCTGGCAGCAAAAGGATTACTAAAAGCCGCGCCAAAATTTACAATATTGGCATGTAACGCAGAAAAAGCAGATTTTATCTCATATAAAAAATTAAAATCATTAGGATTTAACTGTACAGTATGTGAATACAAGCTATTTAAAGTCCCGACTACAACTTCTTTAGCTAATGTACCAGTTATTAAACCAACTACCGCAGGCCAATTATCAACACCAATCCCCATAGGTGCAAATAAAGGTACTAATTTCTTTCCAAAATATGCGATTATTGATATTTCTTCATTCCCAATAGATATAAGCCAACTATCCATAATGCTTAATAAAATACAAATTGGAATAATTAACTTACCTGCTCGAATCAAAAAAAATCGTAACCTTGTATAAGTATCTTTTAAAAGAAAAAACAATGTCGGCAAATGATAAGTTGGCAATTCAATTATTAAAGGTGAAGTAGAGCCAGTTAAAAATGTTTTTTTCAAAATAAAGCCAGTAAAAACCGCCATCAATATACCAATTAAATATAATGAGAAAACAATATTTTGCCCACCACTTGGGAAAAAAGCACTAACAAACACAACGTATATTGCAAGCCTTGCACTACAAGACATGAATGGACTCATTAAAACCGTTAAAATTCTATCTCGCTCAGATTCTAAAGTCCTTGCGGCCATAATCCCAGGCACATTACAACCAAAACCAACAATCATCGGCACAAATGATTTACCAGGTAATCCTAACAAGCGCATTACCCTATCAATCACAAAAGCCGCACGTGCCATATAACCAGAAGATTCTAATAAAGTTAAGAAGAAATACATCATAAAAATAACTGGAATAAAACTCGCGGTTGTATTAATTCCGCGACCAATACCATAAGCAAATATTGAAATAAGCCAACGTTTGGAATGCGCTTTCGTTAACAAATAAGCAGCACCTTTCACAAATATAGCATCGGTTGCAATGTCAAAAAAATCACGAAATACGCCGCCTAAATTTATTGAAAATAGAAACATAAAATACATAATTCCAACAAATATAGGCAATGCAAAAAATCTATTTAAAACAATTTTGTCAATTTTAGCAGTTAAATTATCACGTTGTTTACCGCTATTTTTTTGGACAGTATTTATAATTGCATTAATAGCCGTGTATCTTGTATCAGCCATCAGTATATCGATGTCTTCTGGATAACCACTATGAATTACGTCCATAGTCTCTAATTGTCTATAAGCTTTAAAGTACGCAATATCCTCATCTAAATTATCATTTATAATAATTTTTTTACTAAGTTCTTCAATAATCTTATTAATGTCTTTCGGAAAATTTAATTTAAAGGCAGATAAATTTGGGATGGGCTTAACTAGTTGTCTTTGCAAATCATCCATACCAAATTTTTTATTAGCTTGCATAAAAACAACGCTACAGTTTAGTTTTTTGGCTAATAGTTCTTGATTAATATTAATTTGTCTATTTTTAGCAATATCAAGCATATTAACCACAAGGATTAACGGCTTTTTAATCTCTAACAATTGAGTAGTAAGATATAAATGCCTCTCTAAATGACATGCATCTACTACATTAACAATAAGATCAACATCCTTATCCTCTACTTCTCTTGCAGTTATAATGTTATCTTGGGCTGAACTATCATCAACATTAAGCGAGTAAACCCCAGGTAAATCAACTATTTCAAACTTTTGCTTGGATAATTCACAATAACCTTGTTTCTTTTCAACGGTAACTCCAGGCCAATTGCCAATCCGCTGTGTGCTTCCAGTCAATAAGTTAAATATGGTTGTCTTACCACAATTGGGATTACCAACTAATAATACTTTACGCACCACTACTCCCATAACAAGTCTTTAGCTTCATTTTTGCGTAAAGCCAAAGATACTCCTAAAACTTCAATCTGGATTGGACACCCAAGTGGTGCAACTCTACTAACTGTAACTTGCGTACCACGAGTAATACCAAGAGATAAGAGAGAGTGTCGATAAATAGCAGTGGTTTTACCAAAATCTAACAAACGGACTTTATCCCCTTTTCGGAGTTGTTCTGTTCTTTTCATTATACAACTTACCTAAATTAAACTAGGAACCTAAAATATTATATCATAAACGCAATCAAGAATCATTCGCATTTTTAATCCTGTTTACTTCCACTGATAACTTGACAAAATACTCTTTACCCATGAAAACATCAATATCAAATGGAGATTTTCATGGATAAACAATGGATCGCTTTAAGATCATACAGAAGATAGGCGTAGGTTGGGCCTTGGCCTGAAAATATTTCCAAACGTCAGGTAAAAATCCCTAAAATATTTTTAAGGGACAAGAGTGTTATTTTTGGGCTACCCACAACCAAACTGAACTTGATTTATTAATTGTCAGATGGCAAAAACGTATTGGTTTCGAAATAAAACATACCAAGATGCCAAATTTAACTCGCTCCATGCAAATTGCTATTACTGATTTGCAACTAGAAGAAATAGTAGTAATTTATGCGGGTGATAAAAAGTTAAGACTTTCACCTAACGTAATTTGCATGCCACTAGATATGTTTTTATCTACTTACACCATTATATGATATTTAGGCTTTTAGCACGAAACAAATAGTATCAGCACCCTTGAGCCATTATCTGGATTTTAATGACAAAGATATAAACTTTCTATCTTGAAAAGCTTATAGACTGTATGTTTTTTTTAATACATAATTTAGCAAAAAATCATGTGTTAGGAGATGTAATCATGCAAAGCCGTTCGTATTTAAAAGGAAATCACCCTAATGACACGATCGAAATTATCCCTTTAACACACAAAGATATAAAAGAGTCAGCCCAAACATTGGCCGATGCATTTAAAAATGATCCGTTGCTATTATGGATAATTGGTAATGCAAAATCATATAAACACTACGCCCCAAAAATGTTTGAAACCTATATAGCTTTTAGTATTTTATACGGAAAAGCCTACAGAACTGGAAACTTTGAAACCGTCGCTATACTAAAAACTCCTCATACAAAGCCATTAAATTTATTTTCACCATCTAGCCTATACAAAATAATTTCTTCAGGTATTTTTTTAAATGTGTGGTATTTAGGTATATCCGGAGTTTTGCGTGCATTACAATGCGATTCATTATCCAAAAAGCAAGTCAAAAAACATATGGGAGAAGAACTCTCTTGGTCTATATGGTACTTAGGCACAAAGCCTGAGAATCAAAACAAAGGGTTAGGTAATAAAGTATTAAGTCATATTATTAACGAGGTAGAACGTAATCCTTTGGGTAGTCAAACAATCTGCGTAAATGCCACAACACCAAGCTCTGAAAAATTATATAATAGCAAGGGTTATACAACATACGGTTGCTATGAAACACCTTATGGACATCGTGTAGCGTGCCTCTCAAATAAGAAGACAAAAGACTCATACAAAGAAGTATCACTGGTGGCTAGTTTATCTGCGTAGTAAGTTGCAAATATTTATGTCTTCTTAAATAATCCATAGATTGCATCTCTTGAAGTCGGCTTACTGTTCTTGCAAAAGGTACAAAAAGCTCCCCTGCGGTGTAAAGATCATCAACCTTAACCGCGGCAGATAAGAATAAACGTAAACCACGATCATACGCAACATCTATAAAATGCATAAATAATAAAGCCTGAATAGTCGCATTTTTTGATAAAACAGGAATATTACTAATAAAAACCGTATCAAATTTATTAGCTATTTCTAAATAGTCCAATTGACAACGCGGAACATTACAAAGATCTTCAAAATCAAACCAAATTGTACTTTTTCCTGATTTTAAAAATTTAATTGGGCGATTTAAAATACGAACTTCACCATTCTCATCAGCAACTTGAACAATTTTTTGAAACTGTTGATTTAACTGCTGATTATTAGACTTATTTAAAGGATAAAAATAAGTTTTTATTTCTTCACCACGACCAATTCGATAATCATGTTCAGAATAAATTGTCACAATATCACAATTTTTCTTAATTTGCGCAATCGCAGGTAAAAATCTTTCCCGTCCAACACCATCTTTATACAAAGAATCAACATCGGTGTTTGTGGTAACAACTAAAACGATCTTTCTTTTAAATAATTCCTTTAAAAGCTGGGCAAGAATCATAGCATATGCAACATCATTTACTAAAAACTCGTCTAAACACAAAACTTTAACTTGTTTTGCAAGCTGTTTTACAACTATTGAAACAGGATTCGCCCTACCCTGCAATTGACGAAGTTTTTTATCGATTTGCTGCATAAAATGATGAAAATGAAATCTTGCTTTGCCGGTATTAGTTAAGTTTTCGTAAAATAAATCCATTAAATAAGTCTTACCGGCCCCAACCGGACCCATAATATATAATCCTTTAATTTTAGGCGGACAAAATACATTATACCAAGACTTTGAATGATTAATTTTCAACAATATTTCATCTAAATAATTCACAATTTTTCGTTGTGAAAAATCATCTTGAATATCATTTCCTTTAACAGCTAAATCATATTTTTCTAGTAAACTCATAATTTAAATAAAATCTCTGTTAAATATGTAGTTAATTTTTCTTTTAATTCAATAAGTTTACCATGGAAAAAGTGTGTAGTATCAGCAAAACGCAAGATTTTAAGAGGCGAATTAAAACTTGCAACGAAATTATAAACATCTTGCGGATCTACAATTTCATCATTCTCCCCCTGAATGACCAACCAAGGCTCTGCAAAATCTGCAAACTCCTTATAATTATAATTAATTACAGAAGGAGCAATAGTAATTAATGGATTTTTTTCATGGTTTTCAGCCATATACATACATGCTGCTCGATAAGCAACAAAAGAACCAAACGAAAAACCAGCAAAGATTAATTTACAATTAGGATAAAGTTCTTGCCAAAGCCTCGCAATAACAAGCATATCAAGGCTTTCACCAATACCAGCATCATATTCACCAAACGATTTACCAACCCCACGAAAATTAAATTTAATAGTTGGGATATTTAAATTAGCAAAAGCCGCAGCCACAGTTGTAACTACCTTATTCTGCATAGTCCCACCATGTAAAGAGTGTGGATGACCAATAATGGCACAAAAGAGATATTGAGGATCCTGCGGAATAACAAGCTCTACTTCTAAATCACCTACTTCACCTTGAAGAATAAAATTATATTTACCAGGTAAAGTATAAGTTGCAAAAATGTTCATAAAGTCACTAATATATTACTTGATTTTTTATAATAAAAAAGTATTATACATAAAAACATAAAGTCTGCATAAAGCATCGACACATTATTAGTGCGAGGACTAGGTTTGCAGACAAAATAGAACTAATTATAACACTTAACATGGAGGACTTGATCTATGCGACAGGTACCTATAACCAAAGTCTCAAAAATATTTACGAACTTTTATTAATAATGGAGAATATTATGAGACTCGAAGACTTTAAAAAAAAGAAACTTAATCAAAACAAAATTAGCATGCTAACCTGCTATGATTATCCATCCGCTTGTATAGTTGCAGAATCACAAATTAATTGCGTATTAGTTGGTGACTCTGTTGCAATGACTATATATGGCCATAACAATACTATTATGGCAACAATGGAAATGATGGTAATGCATACTGAAGCCGTTGCCCGTGGAATTGGCAAAAAATTCTTGGTAAGCGATCTACCATTCTTATCTTATCGCGAATCTATTAATCATACTGTTGCAAATGTTAAAAGACTCATGCAAGCAGGAGCGAAGGCTATAAAACTTGAAGGTGGAGATGATGATATATGTGAAACTATTCATCACTTAGTAACTTCAGGCATACCTATTATGGGACATATTGGCCTAACCCCCCAGTCTGTTATGCAATTAGGCGGATACAAAATTCAAGGAAGAACAAAAAACAAAGCAGATTCCCTGTTACAACAAGCTAAAAAATTAGAAAATGCTGGATGTTTTGCTTTAGTAATTGAATGTGTGCCTGCTAATTTAGCTGAAGAAATAACTATACCAACTATTGGTATTGGCGCTGGTTTAAAAACTGATGGGCAAGTATTAGTCTGGCATGATTTATTGGGTATCCAATCTGATTTCAAACTAAGTTTTGTTAAGCAATTCGCCAATACAAAAAACTCATTTTTAGAGGCTATAAATTCTTATGCTGCAGAAGTACAGTCTCTAGAGTTTCCGACTCTACAGCATACATTTCAATAAGAGGTAGAATATGCAAATTTATCACTCTTTACAAGAATGGCAACAAATACGTAAAAATATGCCAGAACATTTAGCAATTGGCCTTGTAACCACTATGGGTAATTTACATAGCGGACATATATCTTTAGTATCTGCTAGTAAGTCTGAAAACGATTTTACTGCTGTAACTATTTTTGTTAATAAACATCAATTCAATAAAATTGAAGATTATAATACCTATCCAAGAACCTTAGATGCCGATTTAAAACTATTGGAAGATGCGGGAGTTGATTGTTGCATCATACCTAGCTACACAGAAATTTATCATGACGGTTAAACCACATAGAGTATATTATGGTGAAAAAGATGCTCAACAATTACAATTAATTCGTCACATGGTAAAAGCATTTTTTATGGATATTGAAGTTAAAGCATGTCCAACTATCCGTTTACCAAGTGGGCTTGCACATAGTTCTCGCAATAATAAACTAAGCGCAGAAGCTTTAATCCTTGCAAATAAATTCGCCTCTATTTTCCTTAACTCTACTTCTTGTGAAGATGCAATTAACCAATTATCTAAACTAGGTATTGAAATAGAATATATAGAAGATCACGATAATCATCGTTTTGCTGCCGTATGGATAGGTGGTGTGAGATTAATTGATAATTTCAAGATAACCTAATAGCCTGTTTAAACAGGCTCTAAACTTTTCATATTTATTGCCGATATGTATATTAAGCTTAAATTCGGAGTAAATAATGGGAAAACTATCAAATACTACAAAAATATTATTAGGAGCTACTATTTTTTCTTTAAGCTCCCACCTATGGGCTAACAGCTTATCAGAACAATTAAATAAAAATAATAATCTAACAACCAATATAACAAATAAAAATTACAAACAAATTGCTAGTATTTATTGGGTCATAAAACATCACAATGCCAAAAAAATCAAAAATAAGAAGCGCGCCCAAAAACTTCAATCAACAAATAAAAAACAAAAAAAACAAGAAACAACAACGCCAGAAATGCCATCCTTTGGTTTTAGAATAAACCATTAATTAAACTTTGAGGAAAATAATGAAAAAACTATCAAATACTACAAAAGCCTTATTAGGAGCCACTATTTTTTCTTTAAGCTCTTGCATATGGGCTAGCAACATATCCCAAACAGAAAATAATAGTCTTGCGCACAAACTAACAAATAATGTCAAACAAGTTTCTAGAATATTGATTGGCGGTAATAAAAAGCCGCCAGCTCATAAGCAGTATAAGCAAAAAAACAGTGAGGAATCTAGCACGGAGCAAAGACCATATGTGCTACTCCCACCCCCTACACCAGAACCTATCGATTAATAGAAAACAAAATATAACTAAAAACCTAGAAACCGCGACCAACGGCGGTTTCTATATAATTATAATTCATAAGTTGGATTTCTGTGATTTATCCAATTCAAATTATAAATAGATTTTAATTGCGTAAAGCTATACTTTGCCATCCGTTGCAAC
>JAUIBC010000160.1 GCA_030427555.1 Gammaproteobacteria bacterium
AGCTTGCGAAACGGATAGCAGATCTTTGGGGATTAGATTATCGAACATTCTTATAAAATAAAAGAATTACGGTAAAAATACCATATTGTACACAAGTGGAACTTAATATATCATTGTGCTTTATTTTCGGTAAGATAAAGAGACATTAACTGTGAAACTAAAGCAACAAATTAATTTTTTTATTCAAACTACAAGTATTTGTGAAAAATTAACTTTGCATAAAGCATATGAAACTGAAGCAGAAATTATTGTGATTATGTTTCTCAAAAATCCTAATAGTTATGAGCTTTTAACAGTGGGCAAGGAATTGGCCAACTTATGTGTCGAGTTAACAAAAGCAAGCAAAAATAATTATCCGTTACCTGTAAAGTATTATGTTATTTCTGATAAAGCAGACACGTATAATAGAGCAAAAACTCGAATCAATGAGTTGAGTGAAGACAGGAAACATAAAATTCTTCAATCTCATGGACCTTTTAATGAAACTTACTTTGTTAATTCATATGTCGATATAAATATTCCTGCTGAGGCGATTAGCTTATACGAAATGCCTACAGTTCGTTTGGATAAATTCTATGAGTCAATGACAGAAAAGCAAGCATATAAAGAAGAGCATTTCAAAGACATATTGATGATAAAAGAACCTGTAAACTGCTTAACATCCGGTTCTAATAATCCTTTATTGTTTACTAAAAATTTGTTAGTGGGTCATGATACTGAATATAGAACATTATCGGCTTCTTTACTTATTGCAGTAGCAATATCATTGCTATTTATGATAAGAAAACTTGTCCAACCTAATAAAAACGCTATTGTCGCAAACGATGAAAACACAGATGGCCAATTGCACAATAATCAACCGAAATTTATTAGATAAACGGGTTATATACAGGATTGTTTTGAATTTTTAAGTAAACAGATTTCCTTTCGTTAATTAATTTTTGCATCATAGCGCAAGTTCCGGAGCGCTAGGCCCATGTGAAGCAAAAAATCTTCTCATCTCCACAAAAGCATTTATAATTTCAATACTTACTTCTATTGCCGTGTTGCTCTTTAAAACAGCCGATAACATCGAAACACCCTGTTCAGTGAACACATATGGTAAATATCTTCTGCCACCACGTATGTTTGAGATCACAATTTGTGATCTCAAACTAGCATATTCTTGCTCTGTTAATTGAAACCTAAATTGCTCAGGAAACCTTGCTAACAGATTTTGGGCGTACCTGTTGCCTAATGTAAGCAAGCTTAAAATAGAGGACTAAATCTAAGCAATGCTGTTTAAATAGTTCCACCCATTCAGGAGAATCTGTGTTTTGGCGAATTAACAAGTCAGCCGATTACGGCGCGCAATTATGTAAATATTGATAAGATTGAACAGCATTGGGATTATATGATACGTATTGCAGGATCGCTTAAGTTAGGTACTGTGAATGCATCTGAACTGATCAAGTCTCTACTAAAAAGTGATAGATCTTGGTTAGGGTCGTCATGCGGTTGCAAGATCAATCTGTTATGGACAACTTGGTCCCGTTGGACTTCAACCCCCGACTGTTATAATAGTAAATTTAACGATTTACTTTGATTGATTTCATTAGAGTTCTCTTCTACTCTAAAAACTCCAATTTTCTTCAAAAAATTACTATTTACTGAAGTACAATTTTTTAGATTCAAAATTTGGTTTAATATATTAATAATCTTCTCTTGCCCTACTCCACGTAATAATATTTTTTTATCTTGAACAATAGAGATGGTGAACTCAGACAGTCTATCAATAAACTCTTTTAATTTTTCAGAAGTTAATTTAGGATTATTTATACCAAATTGATTATCTCCAATTACTGCTGCATTCATTTGTTGTTCATATAATGCTATAGGCATTGCATATACAGGAATGCCAAGATACATAGCTTCTGAGAGTAAAGTATGTCCTGCGGTGGAAATAATACCATTACATGATTGCATAGATTCTTCAAATTTTGGATCACCTGCACGATAGAAAGAAGTATTATCAGTATTTAATGGCAGGTTTTGTAATTTTTTTGGCAAAAAGATATTAAACTCAGCATGTGAGCAATCAGACAAAATTGATGATAATTCATCTAGTGATTGATTAAAACCTTCTTGAGCAGTCAAATACACAATAATTAGAGGTTTTTTGTCTTGCCTAGGTTTTCTTTGCATATTAATAATTGAATCTCGCAATACTGGCGGTACAAGCTCAACTTGATGTGAAGCTGGTGTTTTGCGTTTAACATTAAAAAAAGAACAAGCCAGGCGTTTATCTGCTTTGGGAAAAATTAGATTAAGACGAGCTACTTCATCTAAATAAGATGTTCCATGTAAAGGATGCGGAGTTAAATCCGAGCGGCCGTCAGGGCGTCTACGGTGGCTATCAGGATTGGGTGAATCGGGCTGGTCGCTTCCGCTCTTTGGGCGATGGTCAAATCGATTTTAAGACCATTTTCTCCAAACTGACCCAATACGGATGCGATGTTTGGGCCGTAATGGAATGGGAATGCTGCATCAAAAGTCC
>JAUIBC010000161.1 GCA_030427555.1 Gammaproteobacteria bacterium
TAATTGCTTATCTCTTTTATATCTTGGCATTTTCCCTGGAGCATTAATAGCTGCGTGTGTTAATGCTTTAGTAAATTAAAAAATTTCCTTGATTCAAAAATAAGTTTTGTAAGCAATCTAAAGGTAAAAGCTACTTCTGAAAGCTATGATGTTGTCATTGCACAACCGTTGTTGTGAAGACACTTGTGGATGAGCAAACTAGCTACCTTAAAAAGTCACTAGATTGCTTCGCCAAGCTCGACCTCCTCAACTTTAACGATATCAATACCAAATTTAATCACGTTAGCTTCTTTACACGCCGGACATTTCACATCAATTACCGTCATTTAGATCAATTTTTTGAAACATTTTAAAGCGGCAAGTCTACACTAACAATTAATTTGAGGCACTACTAGATATTGCTACAAATGGATCTTAGTGGCGTTTTTTAATGCATATATGGAAACAGAAAGTTAAAATAATGGACACGAAGTTCTTTTTGTGGCAAAATGTTCCTGGGTTTTCTAAAGGAGAGAATGATGAGCTGTTCTAAAGATGAACATTCTAACTATCCAGAACGACTTAGGAAAGAAGTAAGTGCATCTGCTCTCACTGCAAACGCTTCGGTAGAATTATTGAAAGAATATTCAAACGCCATCCGTAATGTCAAACTTTCATGCGATTTACATGCTACCTTAGTTTGCAAAAAAATATCGAATGGTTCAAGTGGTAACTGGTGTTTAACATTAACAGAAATATATGGTGATAAAATAAATTATTTATTAGGCCACTCCTTGTCCGAAACAGAAACATTGCCTATCGAAAAAATTATACCGGCTGAAATACAAAAGACTCATGCTGATTATGTTGATAGTATTTTAAATGAAGGTAAAAAATCACCTTATTGGACAATTTTGTTTAATGGAATGATGCGCCGTACCATCAAAATAAGCACAGCGCAACGGCAATCTCGTTTTGTAAAAATTTTGATGGAATTAGATGATAACAAAAGTATAGAAAAGGAACTTTACGTTTTTAACGTAACTTTTTTTGATGAAACCATCCCAAATATAATTGCTGAAAAAGCAGCAGGTATCACTCATGACGCACGTGGTTTGATAGAAGCATGTAAGAATATTTCAGAGCCATTAAGTGGTTTTACGCTCGATGAATTTGTATCTTTATCTCCAAGCGAACTAAAAGTGGTTTATGAAAAACACCAACAAAGCTCTGAGCAGCGCAAAGATATCTTGAATGTTTGTCTTGATTTATTCAAGCCATCGCGAGGTGATTTTATGCCCAAAGCTGTGCTTGACGATGCAATTGCCGAAGACACTAATAAAATTAATCAAACCCCACAAGAAGTTATTGATTTTTTAAATAAAATTAGCCCACAATACCAAGTAAAAAATGGTCAACGTTGCAATCTTAATTATTCGGGGACTATGAATACCCCCATAGAAAGAAGAAAAATTGATGCATTGAAACGTTTCCTATTAAATTTAATAAAAAACGCTATTGAAGCAGCCGCAACTGAAGTTTCTATTTCTTTTGCTGAACAAGAAAATGAACTGGTCTGTGAAATTTCCGATGATGGTAAAGGAATGGATTCAGAACTTGCACAGCGTTTTTTTTCTCGAAAATTACCCGAAACAAGGGCAGAAAAAGATGGTATGCCAGTTACTGCTAATCGGAAAGAAGGTACACTTTTGGTTTACAAATCGTGGGAATCATTGGGTGGAACAGCGGAAGTAAAATCTAATTATAAACCAACTACATTTAAATTAGCTATAAATAGAGCATCCACATTTTTTAAAGAGACTGAAATGTTAACTAAGGCTCAGATAACCAATCTTGATCATTTCTTTGCGAGTTCTGAGGTAAAATGTACGTTTTTACTTGTTGATGATACTCCTATGCAATTAAAGTTCTTGGCTCAAGTGATAAGGGAATGGAGAAAAATTACAGAAAAATCATCGAGCGATGTATTGCGAAATATTACCGATTGGCAAACTGATGCTGTGCGCATGGAGAATATTTCCCAGTGTGGAATTATATATGCGGCGAATGGTGGTATTGCGCTCGATTTAATAAAAAGAGATTATCCTATAACGGCTGTCATTACAGATTATAGTATGCCTGGAATGAATGGTATACAGTTACTTGATGCCATTGATAAATTTCAGAAGAAACGTCATAATCAAACCATGCACTTAGCATTACACACAAGCGACGACGAATCTCATTTTAGTATTCAGGAACGTAATATTTTGAAAGATATTGAAATACCTTGCTTACCCAAATCAAATAAGAAGCAAATCATGGCATTTTTAGATAGATTTAGTCAACCTTATGAAGACAAAGTCAATGAATTAAGAATTTAATTTGGTGCGGTTCTTTTAAAACGACAATGCATTGTAGGTTGGGCCTTGGCCTGAGGGATCTTCACCTTTTTTTGTACAATCATACTAAGTTCCTCCCCAAGCCAAAGCTTGTACTTCATTAAGATCAATTTGGAGAGGAATTTTTTTTCTAATTATTTGGCATCCTAAATAA
>JAUIBC010000048.1 GCA_030427555.1 Gammaproteobacteria bacterium
AATCTTTTCATATTAATCTCCTAAAATTTACTATAATCAAATTAATGCTACAAATGTTAGTATAGATAACAAGTTTCTAACTTTCAAAATACTAAACCTCTTTCTTTAAACATTGTTTTTTATAATCTATCTCGCAAAGTCCACGTGTAAGTTTATGTATTGAGGATTGACATTGAAAACAGGAGGTACCGCTAATAGACACTCTACATTGGTAATATAAATGGCAATTTTTTTTAGTTGAAATTTGCTTTGGTAAACTGTGGCATGCAAAAATTCTTTTGCCCTTACAGCTTTCTAATGCATTCGCATTGCCACATAAGAAAATTACTAATAATACCAAAAAACTCCTGAAAAGCATCATAGCCTATCTCCTTAAGAATGAGATTAACCTACAACTTCCTGCAAATACCAGGTGAGATCATTATTTTTAATATTTTTATCTTGCCAAATAAGAACTGGCTTATTATCCATATCTTGGATAACCTTACCTCTTAGACTAATAGAAAACGAATATTTCTTTGCTACTTCTTGTAAAGCTAACCATACTTTATTGGTATTACTATTTTTATCAACAATTAGAATTTTGTTATTTCTAAATAAAATCGTAACTTCTTGTGATTTTAAATGTTGTTTCAAAGATCTTTCTATGCCACGCCATTTAGCATAAGCAAACCTATTTTTATCCGCGTTAGATGGCTTTTGTTGATAAGCTACATATGGATGATTGCCATTAAGATTATGTGCTACTTCACCTTCTGGTTTTTGGCGAAGTAAATAACTACATAAGCTATCAACCATATGCATATATTTACCAGAAACTTTAGGGCTTGTCCCTGGTCTAGTATTTATATAAATAGCAAAGGCCAAAGTATGCCCATTCGCAGTATATAAATAACCAGATAGACTTATAACCCCAGTTAAAGTTCCAGTTTTAGCACGTAAAAATCCTCTTTGAGTTGGTTTTCTAAAACGCTTTAATAATGTTCCATCTTGTCCAGCAATTGGTAATGCCGTAATATATTCATACGCAAGAGGAAAATGAGAATGAATATATTTTAACAATGATATAGTCTGCAACGGGGTCAACAAATCATGCGATGACAATCCTGAACCATCAATTAACACGGATTTTTGCATGTTAATCCCTGTTTGTTTTTGCAAGAAATTTTTAACAACTTCTTCTGCTTTTTGCCAACTTAACGATTTACCATTTAAAATTCTCGCAGTATGTAAAAACAAACTATCAGCATATAAATTATCAGAACGTTTTAATGTATTTGCCATTAATTGGGTAATAGGTTTAGAATGATGTGCGGCCAAAAGCAACGTTGGTTTAGAAAGATCCTCTAACAAAGTAACTTTACCAGATAACTGAATTCCGAGTCCCGCTAATCTATTTTTAATAACAGATTTTGCATAACTTAAAGGATTAACGATAGGAATTTCTAGTTGTATTGCTTGGGAATTTTTATGAATACAACCACGCAAACGCAAATGATTTTCTGGAGTAATCTTAGCACTAACTCCACATCTACCGTGATTCACTGTTTTTACTTTATTATCAAGCACAAAACTATTTTCTAAAGTGTTATATTCAACTTGCGCAAGGCTTCCAGTAATACTTGGATTTACCGTTACACTTACCCGGTTTTCATCTAAAATCAAGGGTGTAATTGGGGCCCCATAGCTATGAGTAAAATCTTTTGGATCTGTTCCAGGGGCATGAGGTTTAATACTGCTATTACTGCTAACTATTACAAAATTACCAGTTATTTTTTTAATACCCCAATTCGGTAATTCTGAAAACAACTCACCCAAATCTTTTTCGCTAAAAGATGGATCGCCAGCAAGATGCAAATAAATAGCCCCATCTAACACCCCATCATTTAATGTTTTAGCATCAGTGCTTAAAGTTGTCTTAAAATTATATCCTGGGCCAAACAAAATTAACGCGGCGGCTTCTGAGAATAGTTTCATGTTACTTGCAGGAGTAAACTCTTTATGAGCATTGCGCTGGTATAAAGTTTTACCGGTATTCAAATCAACAACCATCATCCCCATATTAATATCTGGATCTACATGATTAATGATATGATTAATTGACTCTTCTATTGTCGCGGCATAAACGACAAAGTTACAAAAAAACGATACTATAATGACTAGAGATATTTTTTTTATCATTGTAAACCCCAGAAGAAGTATTTAGCTAACATTATTAAGGTATAATGACAATCGTCAAAACCTCTACATTAACTTGCTTTTTATAACAATATACGTACAGTATAGATCAAGCTGCTTCAACTGGTGATAAATCTCCAATTATTCCTGGAAATTCTTCTTCATCGA
Source organism: Gammaproteobacteria bacterium (assembly GCA_030427555.1). Classification (GTDB taxonomy): domain Bacteria; phylum Pseudomonadota; class Gammaproteobacteria; order Legionellales; family Legionellaceae; genus 2-12-FULL-35-11. Next base: position 2,347 of record JAUIBC010000048.1, read on the forward strand.
AGTAAGTATATTCCCAAGCATCTTTTTGCTGCATTAGCGCTCTTAGTAGCTTATTATTAAGACCGTGTCCAGATCTATATCCTTCAAAAGCGCCAACAAGGCCGGATCCTAAAAGGTATAAATCTCCTACTGCATCGAGTACTTTATGCTTCACAAATTCGTCTTCAAAACGTAAGCCATCTTCGTTAATAATTCGATAATCATCAACAACAATAGCATTATCTAGACTTCCACCATTTACTAATCCAACTTTTCTAAGCTTTTCATAATCAGATAAAAATCCAAAAGTTCTAGCTCTACTAACTTGTTTAATATATGAAGTTGCAGAAAAATCAAATTCTGCTGTTTGTGGTTTACTATTAAATACCGGGTGATCAAAGTCTATCTTGAACGATATTTTATAGCCATCATGAGGCAAAAACTGAACATATTTATCTTCTTCATCAACCCTCACAGGCTTTAAAATTCGAATATAACGCTTACGCGCAGATTGCTCACGGATACCAGCAGATTGAATAAGAAAAACAAATGGAGCGGCACTACCATCCATTATAGGTATTTCTGGGGCGTTTACATCTATATAGGCATTATCTATTCCAAGTCCTGCTAAAGCGGACATAAGATGCTCAACAGTTGCAACTTTGACACCATCGTGCTGCAAAGAAGTACAAAGCATTGTGTCACAGACATTTTCATAAGAAGCTTTCACTTCCACTACAGGATCTAAATCTGTACGTCGAAAAACAATGCCTGTATTAACTGGCGCCGGATGTAAGGTGAGTAATACTTTTTCACCAGAATGAAGACCTACCCCCGTTGCTTGAATCAACTTATTTGGAGTTCTCTGTTTTATCATTCAATACTCACTTTATTTTTCTCACTCACATCAATGCTTTACGAAAGCTTAACAGTAAAATCATGTTCTAGCAAATATTTAAAAAGGAATTTGTAAATTTTTATCTATCTCTTGCAATTGAGCCTTGAATTTAGATTTTATTTGAGACATACCTTCTATATTCTGAGCTTCAAACCTTGCAACCAAACAAGGAGTTGTATTCGATGCGCGTAACAACCCCCATCTATCCGCATATTCAACCCGTAATCCATCAATAGAAATTAGTTTAGCATCTGGGAATGTGGCTTTATTGATAAATTCTTCCATAAAACTAAACTTTCTATCCTCAAATATAGGTATTTTAATTTCAGGAGTATTAATACTATTTGGCACCAAAGAAAATTGGGAGCTAACATCTAATGCTGTACGAGTAATAATTTCTAATAAACGAGCGGCACTATAAAGTGCATCATCAAAACCATACCATCTATCTTTAAAGAAAATATGACCACTCATTTCACCTGCTAGCAAAGCGTTCTCTTCACGCATAATTTTTTTAACAAGCGAATGTCCAGTAGGACACATATGTGGCTCACCACCAGAATCTCTAATAACAGACACTAAATTACTTGAACATTTAACATCAAAAACTATCTTGCCACCAGGATTATCTGCAATAATATGAGGTGTATACAACATCATTAAACGATCAGGCCAAATTATTTCTGCTTTATTAGTAATAACTCCAAGCCTATCACCATCTCCATCAAATGCTAAACCAATATCCGCATGGTAATTACTAACAGCTTCTTTTAGAGCAATCAAATTTTCTTCTACGGTAGGATCTGGATGATGGTTTGGGAAATTACCATCAACATCACAATATAATTCAATAACTTCAAGACCTAACCCCCGTAAAAGACGAGGAGCTATCACTCCAGCCACACCATTGCCACAATCAACAACTACTCTTAGCGGTCTAGAAATCTTAACACCGCTTATAACTCTACGTTGATAATCTTCTAATATGCTATATTTTCTATATTCCCCTGTACCTGAAATTGATTCTTTAGAGTTAACTAATTCAAAAATATCCTCAATATCATCTAAAGCAAGTGTATTGCCAGCAAGGACCATCTTCAAACCATTATATTGTGCTGGATTATGACTACCAGTAACCATCAAACCACTATCAATACCATAAGTATGAGTTGCATAATACATAACAGGAGTAGGAACCATGCCCAAATCCACAACATTTATGCCACTTTCCAATAAACCTTGCACAAGGGCTTGAGAATAACTAGAACTCGTAATTCTACCATCACGAGCAACCAACACTGATTTACGATTTAAATCATGTAGTCTTAGACTAATTGCTTTACCAATACTATAAAATGCATCGGCATCTAATTGTTCACCTACCACACCACGAATATCGTAAGCCCGAAAAACGCCCTTATCAACTTGCTTTTGAGTATATGCCATCAATCTCTCCCAGAGCTACCGAAACCACCATCGCTACGCTCAGTCGCAACAAATTCTTCTACTACTTGAAAATTAGCACGAACTATTGGTAAAAAAACTAATTGAGCAATTCTTTCTCCAGGATTAATCGTGAAATGATCATCACCACGATTCCAGCAAGAAACTTTTAACTCGCCTTGATAATCTGAATCAATTAAGCCAACTAAATTCCCAAGAACAATACCATGCTTATGCCCAAGACCAGATCTTGGAAGAATAACCGCAGCTAAATTAGGGTCTTCTATATAAATCGCTATACCAGTTGGTAATAATTGCGTCTCTTTAGGTGCAAGCTGAATTGAAGAATCACAGCAAACACGTAAATCTAAACCAGCTGAACCAATAGTTGCATATTGTGGCATATCTATAGTTTTACCTATACGATCATCTAGAATTTTAACTTGGACCGATTTAGTCATTTTCTATTACTCATGAATATATATTTAAAATATGCAATTTTGCATATATATAAAAATAATTTCAAGATATATATTATTTTTGTTTGGTACATAGAACGATTACTAGTAGGGCCTAGCATATCTTCTTCAAAAAAGATAAAATCATAGTTATTGTTAAACTATGAAATTTATTTAAATTAATATGAATACAAATGATATAGATAAAGCTTATATAAGCCCATATGATAAATTAATTTACGAATTTGACTCTGCTAATGAAAAATCGCTGTCGCAATTGCAAGAGATAAACAAACATAAGCGCATCGCCGCGTTGCGTGACAATGCAGAAAACGAACAAGAAACCAATCTTTGGGAAGGATTCTAATGTCTATTTGGTATAAACCTATCACAATAGAAGAAATTACCGAACGCAGTAAAAATACTCTATCAGACTTTCTGGGGATTGAGTTTACCGAAATTACAGATAACTCTATTTCGGCCATTATGCCGGTCACATCTAACCTTAAACAGCCTGTTGGAATAGTTCATGGTGGAGCCAATGTAGTACTAGCTGAAACTCTAGCCAGTACCGCAGCTAATTACGCGGTTGATTTAGAAAATTACTACTGTGTTGGCCTTGAAATAAATGCAAACCATATTCGAGCAGTTAGAGAAGGGACTATTTCTGCTATAACAACCCCTATTCATATAGGAAAAACAACACATGTTTGGTCAACTGAGTTATTTAATGAAAAAGGCCAAATAACTTGTATATCAAGAATGACCGCTTGCGTTATCAGTCGCAAACGTTAAATCCTATTTATTAAAATCTTAACAAAAATCTTGGATAAAGTGATAATGTACGCCAAAGCTTGCAAAGACGACATACTATTTTTCATGCGTAGGCCCTGATTTGTTCGATTAAATAAAGCTATTAATTTCTGGTTAACCTAGTAAAAAATGAAAAAATGCATAAAAGATCACAGTCAAAATAGATGCTGCTGGCAATGTAATTATCCATGATGTAAAAATATTGCGTATAACAATTAGATTTAAAGCTCCAATACCTCTTGCCAAGCCAACTCCAAGCACAGATCCTACCAATGTTTGCGTAGCAGAAACAGGAATACCTAAACTTGTTGCGAAAACAACCGTAGTTGCCGCAGCCAAAGTTGCAGCAAAAGCACGACTTGGAGTTAAAGCCGTAATAGAACTACCAACTGTCTCAATTACCTTTCTACCATAAAGCAAAAAACCAATCACAACCCCAGAACAAGCAAGCAACACAATCCAAGCTGGATAGCCAGCTGTACTAAAATTATGTTGAACATCTATAGCTAAACTATAAATTACAGTTAATGGCCCAGATGCCAAAGCAACATCATTAGAACCATGGGCAAATACCATTGCACATGCGGTCATAGCCATTAAAACTGCGAAGTATTTTTCTATCTGCTCAAAATGATCTCGACGCTTCATGTTTGACTTTTCTGGAATTTTTTTAATAACTAACATTCCCAAAAACATTATCAGTAAACTAGTCAAAAACATTATTAATATACTAGTAGTCAAAGATAATTCTAACCCAAAATGATTTAAGCCTTTAAACACAACAAATACAGATAAGATACAACCAACCAAAAATAAGTATACTGGAATATATGTTTTGGCTTTTAATAATGGATTTACTTTGATAAATATAGATTGTTGAATTGATAAAAATAAAAAATACCCGGCAACACCCGCGATTAGCGGTGAAGTTATCCAACCTATTGCAATATGTGAAACTTGTTGCCAATTAACCGAACCAATTCCAAGAACCACGCTACCAAAACCAACCATTGATCCTACCAAAGCATTGGTAATTGAAACTGGCACCCCAAAATAACTAGCTAAATTCATCCATAAAGTACAAGCAAACAACAACCCAAGCATCCCCTCAATTAAAATTAATGGGGAGTCAGATAATTCATCTATATTTATTATGCCATCGCGCATGGTTTCAGTTACATCAGTTCCACCTAAAAGAGCGCCAGCGAACTCAAAAATTATAGCAATAAGCAATGCTTGGCGGACGGTTATTGCTTTAGAGCCCATGGTGGTACTCATAACATTAGCAAGATCATTTGCCCCAACACCAAAAGTCATCATAAAACATAAAACGATGGCCACTATTATGTATAATAAAGAATATTCCATAGATACTACCTAGCAATAAGAATCTGCAAACGAGCGCCAACTGTTTGCGCGTGATCAGCCAAATCTCCTATCCATTGCATAATTTTATACAAAAAGATAACTTCAACTGGGGGAATTTTGTGCTCTATTAAAAAAATCTTATGTCGAATATCAGCAAGCTTTGTATCACAATCATGTTCTATCTGATCTAAAGTTACAATCATCTCAGAAACGACTTTAACCTCATTACCACGAAAACCGGTCTCAAGTAATTCATCAAGCTCATTAATAGCCTTACAAGCTTGCTTAGCGGCATCCAAACAACGACTCACAAAAGATAATAATGTATCTGATAACTCAATTGGTATAATCATTTTCCGGCTTACAACCAAACCAGCAATATCTTGCGCTTTGTTAGCTATTTTATCTTGTACCCTTAGCAACTCTAACAAATCAGTGCGTGAGACTGGTAAAAACAATCCTGTTGGTAAATTAAGTCGCAGGTCTCGCTTGATAGCATCAGCCTCTGTTTCCATAGCGACAATATTATCACGTATTTTATTTGATTCTTGCCAATCAAGCGATAAAACAGCCTCAAAAAAAGGCAGTAATTGTTTCGCGCATAAATAAGTTTTATGCATATGTTGCTCTATAGGTTTAATTGGCGATGGTCCAAACATATTAAATATGTTACCCATTTTAGACTATCCGTATCAGTTGATTTTGACCAATTGTATCTAATATTTACTTAAAACGCGAATTTTAGATAAAAATTAGCATCTCAAAAAACTATTTATTTCTAATAAAATTCATTCCATTGATAACCCATGCTGGTTAAAATAATTGCCATAATGATAAAAATAATATAAAATGCATGAATTTATGTTATCTATTATATGCGTTTAGTTACCTTATTGATCTCATTATTGACTAGTTTACCCGCATTAGCGTCCGTTATTTATTATCCCGTACAACTAGGAAACACAACCATTAATATTCAACAAACTACTTTTAAAAAAGGTAAAACCTTTATTCATGTGCATCAAAATGAAAAAACAGCATTATTAGCAGCAAGGAAATATATAAAAAAACATGGTGGCAGTATCGTTACCTTAATCCATAAAGGAACAAGAAATATTTTTTTTACAATGAATCATAAAAAATATGAATTTGATCCTAATAGAATTTATACTGATGCTGGTATTAAACAAACTTTAACTACTTTTGGTAATTACGATCAAAAGGCTCATCAAGAAGTAAAAAAATTAGCACAAAAAATTACCTCTTTACTTCCAAAAGGAAAAATAATTGCCGTACATAATAATCAAGGATATTCCCTGAAAGACTACCTTCCAGGGAATTCTCTTGCTAAAGATGCCTCTTCATTAAATTTAGAGAAACATCGCTTTTATAGAAACTTTTTTTTAGTAACAAAAAAACATGAATACGAGCATCTTGTTAATAAAAAATTTAACAGTATACTCCAGGCAAAAAACGCCACTGATGATGGCTCATTATCTATATTATTAAACGATAAAAACTACATTAATATAGAAGCAGGCTATGACCAACTGCGTGCACAGATAACAATGATTGAAAACGCATAAAAACTCAAACCAAACAAACTATATTTAAGTTAGTTTGCCGTTATTAAGAACATGTCATATACTTTATATACATAACAAATATAAGGCATGATTATGAAAAAAGTAATTTGTGCTATTTCAATGCTTTTCTTGGTGCAATTCTTAATTGGCTGCGCTGGAGACACTGTACAATTCGAAGATGCTCCTGACTATGCTGATTATAGCCCTGGATATACTGGATATACGGTAGGTTATGATGGTTACGGAGATTATGATGATGGATATGGGCCATCATTTTGGAACCCACGATATTATTTCTATACAGGATACAATCACGGATATTACAAAAACAAAAGTAAAAATAATCAACAAAGTTAAAAGATCATTAATATATGCCTAAAATATTTAGAATATTCGATATTTTAGGCAACACAATCATTTAACGCTGCCTAATATGCTTTTTTAATACGTCTAATTCTTGATTTAGGCTATCAAGTTCATCTAGAAGCTCTAAAGCCAATACTGCTCCAGCAGCATTCAAACCTAAATCGTCTTGTAATCGCAATGCTCGAACGATTCTCTCAAGCATTTCTCTATCAAATTCTAATTGTCGACTCGGGGACGAAATCGTAGATATTAGGCCATGCTCTAACATCTCTATTAATTGCTGCTCAGAAATATTATAGCTTTCACAAACTTCAATAAACGAAACCTTGTAATCATCAAGCAGCACACCAATCATAACTGTACTTTTATCCATATTAATTCTCCATTTTTTCTCGAGGATTAAATGGCATTTTTTCAGCCATTGACTCATAAAAAGCTTTTTCTTGAGCCGTGTTTGCTGCAGGAATAACTATTTTTAATAAAATGTACTGATCTCCATCAGGACTACCAGATAACCCTCGACCTTTTAATCGTAATGTCTGTCCACCTTGTGAGTTTTCTGGAATTTTTAAATCTACCTTACTACCTAAAGTAGGCACTTTAATTTTGGCACCTAAAGCTGCTTCCCAAGGGGTAATTGGCAGAGTTAAATATATATCTTTATCTACAACATCAAAAATAGGATGTTTTTCAATATTAACTGTTATAAACAAATCACCTGCCTTGCCACCACTAACAACCGAAGGACCCCCCTTCCCCTCCAAACGAATTTTTTGTCCTGATTTAATACCCTTTGGAATTTTAATCCTAATTTTTTGATGTCCTGGAGTGCCGCCATGAGTTGGTATTTGTACTTCTTTTACTACACCGGCAAATGCCTCTTCAAGACTTATATTTATAGTCCCATGGACATCTGCTCCCTTAGGATTATGTTTTTGTTGAAATCCACGATTAAAAATAGAAGAGAATAAATCATCCTCAAAATCACCGGTAAAATTCTCGGCTCCAAAACCATCTTTGCCAAAACCATGATAATAATGCTGATGTTGTTGCTGAGAACTAGAACCATTGGCCTGCTGATAGATACCTTCTGCGCCAAACTTATCATACATCTTACGTTTTTCAGGATCGCGTAAGACTTCATACGCTTCTCCAAGCTCTTTAAATTTTTCTTCCGCCAAAGGATCGTCTTTATTCAAATCAGGATGATATTTGCGAGCTAATCTACGATAAGCAGTTTTAATATCCTTTTCAGAAGCATCTCGCGCCAACCCCATGGTTTTATAATAATCTTTGCTCATAAAAAATCCATTATTTATATATTCAACAAATCTTAGAGTGCAACTTGGACATAAAAATCTAATCGTGCATAATTTGCTCTATATAACGTCTGCAAGTTAGAGGTTTATCTAAATAATTTATATATTGTTTTGTACCACCAGTACCAGTAATAACTAAGGAACCATATTGAAATATACTACCCAATACTGATTGCCGAATATCAACACTTTCAATTTTATTTAAAGCAATATCTAATGTTTGTCTTACAAAAATACCAGTACATAAAATAACTTGTTTCTTCTTGATAATCAAATATGAACATTGATAAGTAAGAACTACTACTACCTCCCAAAATATAGAAGCCGCAACTAATCCCATCCCCGCTTTATAAAGAGGCTCTAATTTTACACTAATATATAATCCAAATATCATAAGAACTACAGGCCAAATAAACAATATCCAGTGTAATCTAGCTTTATAAATAATAGTATTTTCCGAGTTATTATCCACCATAATTAAATAATCCTTGCAACGAGATTTTTTTATATATTATCCAGAAAAAAAAAGTTAAAATCTACATAATATATAGATTACATATTGATTTATAATTGAGAAAGGATATATGCCTCATATAAGCAAATGCTTCAATCAAAGTTTAACTAATATTCAATCACAGGCGAAAAAACTTCAAGAATTAAACGAAATAGTCTTAGACTATTTACCTTCTGAAATGCAAAGTCACTGCCATATCGGTGGATTTAATAATGGATGTTTAGTTTTAACAGTAGATGATGCTGTGTGGGCATCACAATTGCGTTTTCTTATTCCAGAAATCCGTGATAATTTAAGAAAAAATAATAATATTTATCAATTATCGAGTATAAAAATAACGATTGATCGTAATAAAACGGTTAAACGTACTAAAAAAAATTTTAGCCAGCCTCTAAAAATATCACCATGGAAAGCAATATTAGAGTTATTACGTTCTAAGTAAAATTGGTAAAGATAACAAAATTTTATAAAATCCATATTTGTACAAAAGACCAAATATATGTTATTATTACGGCATTTAATAGTCATTAACTTTTTGTAGAGAGTATTTACTATGAGTACAGAACTACAATTATCTTCTTTAAATTTACCTATAGGCAGCTTAGATGCCTATGTACAGCGCGTAAATCAAATACCCATGCTAACTCCAGAAGAAGAGTATAATTTTGCGACTCGTGTTCAAGAAAATGGGGATTTAGAAGCCGCTAGATCTTTAGTTTTAGCTCACTTACGTTATGTTGTCCGCGTTGCTCGTGGATATTCGGGATATGGTTTACCTATTAGCGATTTAATTCAAGAAGGCAATATCGGTCTAATGAAAGCGGTTAAACGCTTTAACCCTAAAATGGGAGTAAGACTTGTTTCTTTTGCCATTCATTGGATAAAATCAGAAATACATGAATTTGTAATTCAAAATTGGCGCATAGTAAAAACAGCAACTACCAAAGCGCAGCGCAAATTATTTTTCAATCTCCGTCAAATGAAAAAGCGCTTAGGCTGGTCAAGCAAAGAAGAGGTAGATGCTATAGCACGAGATTTGGGAGTACAAAGAGAAGATGTGCTAGAGATGGAGCGGCGTTTAAATGCTATGGATGAAGCCTATGACTCTACGTCAGTAAATGACGATGAACAATCATATAAAGTTTCACCAGCAGACTACTTGCATAATCCAAATGACAACCCTGCTAATATTTATGAGCAAGAAAGCACTACTTACGACCAACATGACAAATTATTTTCTGCAATTTCCACCTTAGACTCTCGTAGTCAAGACATTCTAAAAAAGCGCTGGTTGAACGATGATAAATCTGTAACTTTGCATGCTTTAGCTAGCCAGTATGGAGTATCTGCAGAAAGAGTTCGTCAATTAGAAAAAAATGCATTGCAAAAGCTACGGGAATCTATTAGTAAAAAACAATAAAATCTGATTATTGTGTAAGGTTTAAAGTTTTCTAATATAAGTATGTATTGTGGCAATTCCTCTGCCACCTAATAACTATTTTAGGTGGCCTAAACCCTATTTTAAATTATCTAATAACTTGAACTATCAATCGCTCTTTTTAGATATTTTTGAGTTGCGCAACGAGCACCAAACCAACCTATGAATAACGCTATTAAAATTACTATCCCACAACTTGAGATAGACAACCCTGACGCCTCATATGATATTGCATAAGAAGATAATAAATCGTTTATTTGTGTGCATATCCCTAATAACAAGAAATTAACAACAATAATTGTTAAAACAGCCGATAAAAAACCAT
>JAUIBC010000162.1 GCA_030427555.1 Gammaproteobacteria bacterium
ACTTGCAGCAAAAGATATTCGCATGCAGCCCTCTATTCCAAAAGCTGAACCTGGGACTAAGGCTAATCCTACATCTTCTAAAAGTCTGGCTGCAAATTCTATATCATTTTTTAGACCCATTTTTGTTATTATGTCACTTACGCTTGGGAAAATGTAGAATGTGCCATTGGATGGTACTACATGTACCCCTTGCATAGCTTGTAATCGTTTACAAACATAATCATGTCTGGCTTTAAAGCTTTCGAGCATTTGTTTAACAGAGTCTTGAGGGCCGTTTAGAGCTTCAACCGCTGCTTTTTGTGCAATAGAACATGGATTACTAGTCGACTGTGATTGGATTTTTTTCATGGCTTGCATAAGAGGCTTTGGACCAGCAGCATACCCTATACGCCAACCAGTCATGGCGTAGGCTTTGGATACACCATTTAATACGACAGTTCTATCATATAATTCAGGACATGCCATCACAATATTTGCAAATTTATGTGACCATAGAATATGCTCATACATATCGTCAGATGCTATTAATACATGCGGATGCCGCATGAATACTTGCCCAAGATTTTGTAATTCTTCTTTTGTGTATGCTACTCCTGATGGATTAGATGGACTGTTTAAGAAAATCAGCTTAGTTTTTGGAGTAATAGCTTTTTCTAATTGCTCTGGGGTGATTTTATAATGCGCAGCTGGAGTTGTTGGAATGATTACTGGCTTACCTCCCGCAAGAAGAGCCATATCTGGATATGATACCCAAAAAGGTGCTGGTATAAGAACTTCATCTCCAGGATTTAAAAATGCAAGGCATAAATTAAAGCAGCTTTGTTTTCCTCCTACGGAAACTAATATTTGATCAGTTGCATAATCTATACCATTATCACGCTTAAATTTATTTTGAATTGCTTCTTTTAGTTCTGGAATGCCATCAACAGCTGTATATTTGGTAAACCCATCTTCTATGGCTTTAATCGCTGCTTGTTTTATATTGATTGGCGTATCAAAATCAGGCTCTCCTGTGCCAAGCCCAATAATGTCATGTCCCGCACGCTTTAATTGGTTTGCTTTTTCTGAAACAGCTAACGTTGGTGATGGTTTAACTTGCAAAAGACGAGTTGCAAATTCGATTTCCATGGTGATGCTCCTAATGGTATAATTATTGTCTTATGAAAAATTTTAAAATTCATTCTAAATATTCTCCAGCCGGCGATCAACCTAAAGCCATTGCTTCATTGGTTGAAGGGGTTCGCGCAGGCCTTGCTCGGCAAGTTTTACTCGGAGTTACTGGATCTGGTAAGACATTTACCATGGCACATGTAATCCAAGAACTTGGGCGCCCAACCTTAATCATGGCCCCTAATAAAACTTTAGCCGCTCAGCTTTATGGCGAATTTAAAAGTTTTTTCCCTAACAATTCCGTTGAATATTTTGTATCTTATTATGATTATTATCAGCCTGAAGCATATGTCCCTTCTTCCGACACGTTTATTGAAAAGGATGCCTCAATTAATGAGCATATTGAACAAATGCGCTTATCTGCAACCAAGGCTTTAATTGAGCGTAAAGATGCTATTATTGTTGCTAGTGTTTCAGCAATTTACGGACTTGGCGATCCTGATTCATATTTGCAAATGTTACTACATTTATCTAGAGGTGAACAATCCAGTAGAGAGAAAATTTTAAAGCGTTTGGTGGATTTGCAGTATACACGTACAAATCTCGCTCTATCTAGAGGTCAGTTTAGAGTGCATGGTGATATTATTGATGTGTTTCCTGCTGATGCGGATAAAGATGCAATAAGAATCGAGCTTTTTGATGATGAAATTGAAAATATTGCTTGTTTCGATCCGTTGACAGGTGAAATACTATATAAATTACCTCGAGTTACTATATTTCCTAAAACGCATTACGTTACTCCTCGAGAGCGAATTTTAAAAACGGTTGATGCCATTAAAATAGAGCTTGCTGCACGTAAACTTGAATTTGAAAAGGCGAATAAATTAGTTGAGGCGCAACGTTTATCGGAGCGAGTTAATTTTGATATAGAGATGATGCTTGAACTTGGGTATTGTTCTGGCATTGAAAATTATTCAAGATATTTATCCGAAAGAGATGCTGGCGAAGCACCGCCAACTTTATTTGATTACTTACCAAGAGATGCTTTATTAATTATTGATGAATCACATGTTAGTATTCCGCAAATAGGTGGAATGTACCGTGGCGATAGGGCGCGCAAAGAAACTTTAGTTAATTATGGATTTCGTTTGCCGTCGGCTTTAGATAATCGTCCTTTGCATTTTGAAGAGTTTGTCGCGAGATCACCGCAAACCATTTACGTTTCAGCAACTCCTGGCCAATATGAAAAAGAACAAGCAGATAATATTGTTGAACAAGTGGTTAGGCCAACTGGGTTAGTTGATCCAGAAGTCGAGGTTCGGCCTGTTAAAAATCAAGTTGATGATTTGCTTTCGGAAATTAAGCGAGTAATCATACAAAATGAGCGG
>JAUIBC010000049.1 GCA_030427555.1 Gammaproteobacteria bacterium
TAATAAATGATAAATTGTATATGAGAGTTTGATTTTTAATTAAAATTATTATGAATTGTTTTTAAATAACCCATAATTGGGATTAATAAAGATTTATAAGTAGATTTTTTGAGTTAATTAGCGTACCCTTGATCAATAAATTGTGTTTTAAATTTATAAGGTTTTTATGTTAAGTAAAAAATTTTTGATTTTATTTTTTTCAATTACTTCTTTTTTGGTGCATGCTGATGATGCTTTATTGCAAAATACTAGTGCTCAAGCTTTTATTAAAGATATGGTTGAACATCATAATTTTAAGAAACAAGAGCTCGTTTCTCTTTTTAAAGAAGCAAAATTTCAATCTAAAATTATTAGCCTTATGGACAAACCATATGAGAAAAAACAATGGGATGATTATAAGCAACTTTTTTTAACGCAAAAGAGAATCGACTCAGGACTAGATTTTTGGAATGAAAATAAAAATACCTTTATAGAGGTTGAGAGAAAATACGGTGTGCCAGCTGATATTATTCTAGCTATTTTAGGGGTGGAGACTTTATATGGTAAACGCCAAGGAGATTATAGAGTTTTAGATTCATTAACAACTCTTGCGTTTAATTATCCAAAACGCTCTGAGTTTTTTACAAAAGAATTAAAAGAATATCTTATTTTATGTAGAGAACAAAATGTATCACCAACAAAATATTATGGTTCATATGCAGGTGCTATAGGTATGCCACAATTTATGCCAAGTAGTTATCGTTATTATGCGATTACTGCTGATAGCAAAAATGGCGCAGATCTCATGAATAAAAATAAAGACGTAATTTATAGTATTGCTAATTATTTTGTGAAAAATGGTTGGCAAAAAGGCGGTGAAGTTGCAGAACCAGCTAAAATTACTGGCACAAATTTTAAGAAGCTTGATACAAATACTAAAACAGCTAGTTATTCCTTTGCAGATATTTTATCTAAAGGAGTTAAGCCAAAAATTAGTAAGAAACAACATCCGCAAAAAGCAGGTGTTATTGAGTTAGATACTAAAAATGGTAATGAATATTGGCTTGGGTATCATAATTTCTACGTGATTACTCGTTATAATCGTAGCCCTCAATATGCTTTGGTTGTATATTTGTTAGCAAGTGAATTGCAGGATAAAAAAGTAGAACGAATTGGTTAGATATCGCTTATATCTCTACTAGTTGAGTTTCTTTTATAAATATTAAAAGTTACTTCTTCTTCTAATTGTATATTTTCAGATGAAACCAAGGTGAATTCTTTTCCAATTACCGGAAAAAATCTATCTCCTTTTATATCTCTATTTATGATAGTCAGATATATATAATCAGCCATAGCAATTGTTTGTCTATAAATGTTTTCACCACCAATAATAAAAACTTTATCATCATTTTCACATGATTTTATAGCAAAGTTGATATCGCTGGCTAAGATAATACTGTTTGCAGCTTTATAACTTTTTTGAGAGGTTATTATGATATTTTTTCTCTCTGGAAGTGGTTTGCCAATAGATTCATAAGTTTTTCTTCCCATTATAACTGTATGCCCTAAAGTATATTCTTTAAATATTTTTTGTTCGCCTTTTATTTTCCATGGTATTGTATTCTGGTAGCCAATAGTATGATTTTTTGCCATGGCTGCGATTAATATTATTTGCATTTAATTTTCCTATTTTAATAATGGAAATATTTGCTGAGCAATAAAAATATTTTTACTTATCTCCTCATTATGAGTATTAGGAAAATCTTCTTCCTCTTTAATACATTGTTGTGCGTTTATAAGCATCCTTAGAAAAATCCAAGCTAGTAACCTTTGTGGTTCGAAACCAAATTTTACAGCTAAACTATGATTGCGCGAAATTATTCTTTTTGCTAGATTTACTTGTTTGGATATTTCTTCGTCTGTTAGTAAATCAAACGCTGATACTTCAAATTCTTTTTCGGCAATCACGCCTTGATGGTTAATTGAAATCCAACTGTTATTATTTTGAATAATATTTGATAAATGCAAATTACCATGACATATATATTCATTTTGAGAAGTTGCTAATAAGTGATCTTTAAGCAATAAAGCCTTTGTTATTAATTTTTTTTCAATTATATCTGATGGTATATCATTAAGTATCTGGCACCATTTTTCTACGTGCGTAAAAATATTATTATTTTGCATAGATGTAGATGCTATTTTATTGACAATTTTTGCATAAATCTCAATTTTATCTATGATTTTTGGAATAGGGTAACATTTAAGAGTGTTTTCAGGATTGTCTTCTAATAATAATTCTTTATCAATATCACTAATAAAATTATTCATATGGCTAATTATTTAATTCATTTAAAAAAGGAATTTTATCATCAAAAATATATTTAAGCTATGTAATCAAAAAAAGCTATTTGATAAATTAGGATAAAAAGTTTGTAGCACGATAAAAGCAGAAAATATTATGAAAAGCATGTAATGGAGTATAATTTGTAAGGTTTGGTATTTTTTTAAAAATAAACCTGAAATAAAAAGTAATATTGCGGGAATAATATACTCGCTGGCATTAAGTAAAAAGAGTGTTATTGTATTGAGCGTTTCATTAACATTAGAAGGAAATTGCTTTATAACAGATGGTGAAATAAATTCACTACCCCCAGTTCCTAGAAATGCTGATAATTCACTCCCAATAATATTAGCTAAGAAAGAAGCATTTACAGTAAAAACAGTTAAATATTTAAGTGGTTTATTAAATTGGCAATAAGTCCATAAATAAGCAAATGCAAAATAAAGCAAGCCTTGAAAAATTCCGACTTTATGAATGACAACAATTACGTGTATAACTATAGCATTTTGAAAGAAAAATGGGGTTAGCATTGCCGCTAGCAAATTTATAAACCCCAAAAATATAAATTGTTTTTGAACTCTGGACAAAATATTTGTGTCCATTTACAAGCCCTTAATTCAATTAACTATTTAACACTACAGATATAGGATAGTACCGAAGATTTAATCCAAATAAAGAAATTACAAAGAATAAAGCAACGTAAATGTTTCCTAATCTAATATAATTAAATTCCTTATCTTTAGGAAATACTATTGTAATACAATAAATCAAAGTCAGAATAATAGCCGAGACTAAATAAACTAGTATATTAATATCAAAGGTATACTCACGTAATACGCTGTTAGTTAACATTACGGTTAATGCAAACAGTATTACACGATAAAACTTTATAAATATATTATAACTTTGTGGCATAACACTATTATCATCAGCATCTTGAATATAGGCATTAAAGAATATTATTCCGAAAAATATAAGAGGTATTAGTACGTTTAAATTTAAAATAATCGATTGTTTGTAAAATAAAAAATTAGACAATATAAAGAAAAAGTAAGAAATTGATATAAGTACAATAAATGGGAATAAATAGTACATTCCTTTAATAATAATTAAACGTAAACTATAAATTATTTGAATATTTTGTTGGCAAATATTTAATCCAATAAAGAAAAATAAAAAATTAGTAATAATGCGAAAATGCATTGTATTAAAATATAATTCCCATAAAAAATTATTTCCAACTGATTGATATACATATGCACCAAGCATAAAAATAATCTGAGTAAGAGCCAGAAATAAAGACGCGAGAATAATTAGAGGAATAGTATTCCAAACTGCGGCAAATAAAGATTTATAACTAACTCTATAACTAGAGTCTTGGTGATAAGCGTAGTGAAAACAGTGCCCTATATATATAAAAAGAGGATATGCTATTAAAAAACAAATAATATGATTTACATTATCTGGTTCTTCACCAAAATAAAATGGCAAGATTGGTAAAGATAAGAATGTGGCAACAATTAAACTTGATATAGATAAGCGGAAAATATGTTTGCTATTATATGCAAGACAAAAAAGATAAGCATAGATGGTTGGAAAAATATAATAAATTGCACGTAAGTTATCTTGGTGAATTAAGTTATCCAGCCAAAATCCTAAAAGTAATCCAAATGCTGCAAATATAAATATTTCTTTTGATATTTTCATTCCTTGGCTCCTAGCGTAGGATTTAAAAATAAAAATAGTAAAGCAATCTAAATTTCCTACAAGATCGCTTTAAAAAAGATTTTATTTTTGGTAGAGCGTTACAAAATAATATTTTCTAACATAGCATGTTTTAATCTACTTAGACAACTTTATATTTTCCTAGCAGCAAAGACGAAAATTAGTATTTAAGAAACGCAGCGATATTAGCCAAGCGTGCTTTGTAACATCCAAGCATTTTTTTCATGAACTTCAATTCTATCTGCCATCATACTTAAAGTAACTTCATCACCTAAATTATGAGCTTCTTTCAAAACAGCGGATAATGATGAAATAATTTTGTGTTGATCATTGGCTAAGTCTTTAACCATTTCTTGACCACTAAGTTTTGCATTACCTTCTATTATATTGGTGATTTTTTCGTATTGAGCGAAACTTGCAGGGGCAAGATCACCTAAAGCGCGTATCCTCTCAGCAATTAAATCTATTGCTTCAAATAAATCTTGATATTGATTTTCAAACATTAAATGTAATGATTGAAAATTAGGACCTGTCACATTCCAATGATAATTTTGAGTTTTTAAAAAAAGTACATAACTATCAGCCAATGCAATTTTTAATGCAGATATTACCTTTGTGTTCATACGTATATTCCTTATAGATACCCATAAAATATAAATTAAACAAAGCTCATAATGCTTAAAATTAAATCCTTTAGTTCTAAGTATATTCCATGAACTAGAATATTTACAGTTTATTTTGTTATAATGGTTTAGATTTTATTTACAATAAAAATATTATGACAATAGCAATTAAAGAATGCGTGCATATTTTTATCTGCACTAATCAAAAATCCAAGGGGCGTTGTTGCGCGAATGCGAATGCCGATGAAATTTTTCAATATTTTAAAGATTCTTTGGCCGCCAATATGGATAAATTGAATAAGAGTAAAAAGTTTAAAGTCGTAAAAACATCATGTCTTGGAAGGTGTTCGTTAGGACCAAATATTTTTATTTCTCCAGATAATGTTTGGTACAATTATTCTAGTTTTGCAGACGTTGATACAATTATTAACGAACACCTGATTAATGGAAAGATTGTAACTTCATTATTACAAACATTGCCAGAAATTACTAAAAACCCTTAATTTAATATTTTCTAAATTAGCCCCAGACTTTCCCATTTTTTTAATGGAGAAAGATTTGGGTTATGCATTTTTTCTGCTGGCAAATAAAATGTTTGCTCAAGTAAAAACTGTCCACTAAGAGCGGCGTGTGATACGTTATCTGTATATACTATCCAAGTGCTTCCAGGGGGGAATTCTATAGTTTTTTTATCAAGTGTTGCTTGATAATCATCATTTAGCTTCATTTTGTCATGTAAATTTAACATATAGTGATCATATGCTGTGCGTTTTGTTTTAGTTGCTTTGACTAGTTTTAATAAATTAGCTTTTATATCGCTATATGCAGGAATTTCATCTTTAAACTTTTGTATTAAGTCTGAAAATGGTTCGCCTACATTCCAAACTCTAGGTTCTCCATAAGGATTAATATTACAAAATACTCTTAATATTCTTTTGCCTTCTACAGGTGTTGAAGGGAATGCATCAACATGAACTCTAGTATCGTCTTTACGTTTTGAGCTCTTACGCCCCTTTATTTCTGCAGGACGAAAGCTTGTGCGTCCCCAAATAATATTGGAAGAGTATTCGGGCAAAGTGTTATCAACTAAATGTCTGGCAAAAAGGGCATATCTATGCATAAAATGCCGCATATTAATAAGTAATGGACTTGACTTTACAACTCCAGATAGCTCCGACTTTAAATAGTTATAACTAATGTTTTTGGAGTTGTTATCTAAAAAACTATCAGTTAATAGTTGGTTGTCTTCTTCGTTTAGCGTTAAACAATAGTTAGGTAAATAAATTATTTTACCTTCCTCCAATGAAGTTAAAATATCGTCTTTGTTATTAGTTTCAATATTTTCAACATCCATTCCTGTAACCATGTATAACAACTCGTCCATTTTATCTCCGTAATCAATATGGTTTTATAAGGATATCATTTTTTTTATCTTTAATGCTAATTAGTTTTTATAAGGTCATGTGGCCTCATCAAAAGATATTATTTCAGAAAATGTCTTTTTTAAAGAAGCCTAAGCGAAAGAAATTGCTCAGCTTGAAGAGCAAGCAATGAATGAAACGTCATACAAAAAAGATTCCATGGTAGCAGGAGAATCCTTAAGAGCAGCTTTTCAAAATAGAAGTATACGTGAGTATATTCAAGAAAGAAGCTTATATTTTGTAATGGATATAAACTATGGTACGCCTGCAAGTACTTTTAATGCTTTTTTATCTTTGATACATCTGATGCTGTAAGTTCTGAAACCCAATGCAGGCCCGGTGAGTCGCTAGATAGTCCAACCGACGTCGCTACACAATTGATATCCCCTTTGTCTAGTGAGGTAAAAACGCAAAAAATAAACATGGTTAAGGATCCTGCTGACAGCGTTAGATTTTTTAAAACAGATAAATATCAGAGAAGTCCATTACAACCTGCATTAGATAGTACTGACGAAGAGAAAAAATCTGAAACAGCTGTTGCTGTCTCGTGAAGCTGAGCCTGTCGGGGGGCAGGGTATGAATTTGATGAGGATGATCCGGAGATTATAAGTATATTAAGCGAAATGGGTTTGTAGGGGTCGCGTCAAGTCATACCGCATCCGCGAGGCCTTGCCGCCTATTTTAATGCTTTGTTAAATATATTTTTTCATGCGTAGGCCCTGTTTGCAATCTCATGGTTTACGGGTGACTAGAATTGATTTTGTAATTGATTCGATTAAGGTTTTAAAAAAATCTGAGGCAGTAAACTACACTGACTCAGATTTAAGACTTAGAGCGATGAACAGGTTATGCTGCCATTGACTTTATGCGCGCACAAAGTCTGCTTTTAATTCTAGCAGCCTTATTCTTATGAATAAGCCCCTTATTTGAGGCTTTATCTATGATAGGTTGAGCAGAAGTATATGCTTCTTTTGCGGCTTGTGAATCACCAGTATCAACAGCTTTTAACACTTTTTTTATGTAAGTTCGCAATTTAGAACGTGCGCTGACATTATGTTGTCTTAACTTTTCGTTTTGACGAGCGCGCTTAATTGCTGATTTAATATTTGCCACTTATTTTCTCCAAAACATCGGTAACGCTAATTTTGGTAATAATGCCTAATTTTAATTTCTTTGTCAAGACAAATGTATTACCATAAACTGGATAACTTTAAGTGTCTGGAAGTGAAATTGAAAAAACAAAGCTTATTAAAATCTACTACCATAGTAGCACTTATGACATTCATGTCAAGAATCATGGGGTTTGTTCGGGATATGGTTTTAGCGCAGATGTTTGGTGCGCAAGCTAGTATGGATGCATTTTACTTGGCTTTTAGAATCCCGAATTTCATGCGTAGGCTTTTTGCAGAAGGGGCTTTTTCTCAAGCTTTTGTTCCTGTTTTGGCAGAATATCAAAAAACTCGTCCAGAATCTGACGTTAGGTTATTTTTAGCTCGTATCGCTGGTAATATGAGCGCTGTATTAACTGCAGTTACTTTGTTTGGAATAATAGCTGCTCCTTTAGTTATATATATTTTTGCCCCTGGTTTTGGAGATGATTCTATCCGGCATGATTTGGCTGTGCATATGTTGCGCTTAACTTTTCCGTATCTCATGTTAATTTCATTAACGGCTATGGCCGGAGCAATTTTAAATACCTATGGATACTTTGGGATACCTGCTTTTACTCCGGTTTTGTTAAATATTTCGATGATAGCAGCAGCAATTTATTTGAGTCCTAAATTTAGCACTCCTGTTATAGCTCTTGCTTGGGGAGTATTAATTGCTGGAATAGCACAATTATTATTCCAAATACCATTTTTAATGAAGAGACAGTTGCTTGTTAAACCACAAGTAGTATTTTCTGATGACGGAGTAAGAAAAGTTTTGAAATTAATGGTTCCAGCACTGTTTGGGGTATCTGTTGCTCAAGTAAATTTAATGGTAGATACAATTTTTGCGTCGTTCTTGCAAGTTAGCAGTGTAACCTGGTTATATTATACTGATAGATTAACGGATTTCCCACTAGGTGTGTTTGGAGTAGCAATTGCTACAGTTATTTTACCGCATTTATCAAGAAATCATGCTGAAAAAAGCAACATAGATTATTCAAAGGCTCTTGACTGGGCTCTTAGAATTTTACTATTAATAGGTATTCCAGCTGCATTTGGGTTGATTTTTTTTGCAGCGCCAATGATAGCTAGTTTTTTTGCATACGGAAAATTTAGCTTATTTGATGTATTACAAACCCAAAAAAGCTTAATTACCTTAAGCATTGGCTTACCTGCTTTTATGATGGTTAAAGTATTAGCTTCAGGGTTTTATGCCAAACAAAATATTAAGACTCCAGTTAAAGTTGGAGTTGTGGCAATGGTTGTAAACTCTGTACTTTGTGCGCTTTTATTTATCCCAATGGCGCATGCTGGATTAACATTAGCTTCATCTATCTCTAGTTATGTAAATAGCGGGATTTTATTGATTTTACTAATTAGGAGAGAAATTTACTTGCCAAGACCTGGATGGGGTAAATTTTTAATTCAATTAGCATTCGCTAATGGTTTATTAATTATTTATTTAGTTATGGCTTCTGGTGATCTTGATTATTGGATGCATTTATCTAGACTAAGTAGAATTGGTAGTTTATTAGCGCATGTATTAATTTCTTTTGCGATATATATTGCAGCAATACTAATATCTGGCATAAGAATTAATCAATTTAAAGGGCAATTTAAAAGCACAGAGGTGTCTAATGCAAGCTGAAAATTTTTATACTAATGAAAAAATCAACCTTATTCCTCTTAAGTTTATTTCCAGATTTAAGTTGTCACAATTACAGCTTACAAAAGCAGTGAAAAATTTATTAGAAGGATTAAAGTTTAATGCTCAGGCAGGGGAGGTGGCTCCTATTTTTGATGCCAATGGTAACATAACAGAAGTTTTTGTCGGAATGGGAGAGGAAGGGGATAATGATTTCCTAGCTAAATCTGTTAAGAATTTACCAGTTGGCAAATATGAAATTACTGAAAAATTAGCTGATAACATTTTATTATCTTGGGCATTAGAACAATACAAATTTATAAGATATAAGGAATATATCAAAGAACCTAAAGTTTTGTTTTTAACCAACGATATCTATTCAAGTATAATTTGTAAAGCACAGGCAATATTTTTAATAAGAGACTTAATTAATACGCCAACATGCGATTTAGGTCCAGCAGAACTTGCAATTATTATGCGGGAAATGGCTGAAGAAAGCTCAGCTGAGTTTACTGAGATAATAGGTGAAGAATTGTTGAAAAATAATTTCCCAGCAATATATACGGTTGGACGGGGATCTAATTCAAAACCTAGATTATTGTCTCTAACTTGGGGAAATGATAAGCATCCTAAAGTTAGCTTGGTTGGAAAGGGGGTTTGTTTTGATTCCGGAGGCTTAAATATAAAATCATCCGCTGGAATGAATATGATGAAAAAGGATATGGGCGGGGCTGCGCATGTTATTGGACTGGCTAAGTGGATAATGGCTGAAAATCTACCTATTAAATTGCAAGTACTTGTGCCTGCTGTTGAGAACAGCGTTGATGGTAACTCATATAGACCTGGCGATGTTATAAAAATGCGCAATGAATTGACCGTTGAAGTAGATAATACTGATGCCGAAGGTAGGCTTGTTTTAGCTGATGCTCTTTGTAAGGCATGTGAAGATAAACCAGACGTGATTTTCGATTTTGCAACTTTAACTGGAGCTGCACGTATCGCAGTTGGAACAGAGATTGCAGCTATGTTTTGTAACGATGATAAAGTAGCGGAAGAATTGTACAAAAATAGTAGTTTAACTATGGATCCAATATGGCGTATGCCTTTATTTCCTCAATATAATACATTATTTGACTCAGACATTGCTGATATGTCTAATATTGGAAAAAGCTCTTATGCTGGCGCAATTATAGCCGCGCTGTTTTTACAGAGATTTATCAATAAAGATATACCATGGGTTCACTTTGATATGATGGCTTGGAATTTATCAACAAAACCAGGTAAACCAGTTGGTGGAGAAGCAATGGGGTTTTTGACGGTTGCTAAGTATCTGGAAGCGAATTATCGTGATAAGAATTAGGTTCTATTGATATCAAGGGCATTCGGTTAACAAAAATGATTACTGCTTATTTTGTCTTTGCGAATGTAGTGAAACAATCCAGAGATATTTAATGACGCTAGATTGTTTCGCCAAGGATCGCAAAGACTCGCAAAGAAGAATTATTAGTTAATTTATGAATGATACCCGTGATTATTGTGATAATCACGGGTATTGGATTTCGTTCTAAGGAGTATGAAATCAGCTAATTTTAACGCCATTTTTTGAATAACCAATATTACTGGTTTAAACAACGAAAACATTCACTAACATGATCATTTACCAATCCAACTGCTTGCATATAGGCATATATTATAGTTGGCCCAACAAATTTCATACCGCGCTTTTTTAAATCTTTTGATAGTTGTTCTGATTCTGGTGTTGATGCAGGTATATCCTTTAAAGTTTTGGGGCGATTGATTTTTGTGGTGTAATTTACAAAACTCCAAACATATGAGTTAAAAGAACCAAATTCTCGTTGAATACTAATAAATATAAGCGCATTATCTCTAGCTGAGAATATTTTTCGGCGGTTACGAATAACATTTGAATTGGTTAAAATTTCTTCTAACTCCATGTCTGTCATTTGCGAAACAACTTTAGGGTCAAATTGTTTAAATACAACCCTGTAATCCTCTCTTCTCTTTAAAATAGTTTCCCATGAAAGCCCTGCTTGCGCCCCTTCTAAAATAAGCATTTCAAAATGCTTATTATCTTCATGTACTGGAATACCCCATTCAGTATCATGATATCTCTCATAATAAGGTTTGTTTACACCTACCCATTCGCATCTCTTCATTTTTTTCCTTATTTTAATTTTTTAAAATTATAAAGTTGGTTGCTAAGTAAAAATGCATTACCGTAATGAGTATTAAGTATAATAATTTTTATTACATATTCACAACTTTATCCACAGTTTTTGTGGATAATAATTTAGTGCGTGGTTCTATTTACTTGAAATAAGTTGTTATATTTCAATGTGTTACGTCACATGGAAGCTTATGGTGCAATTTGCTTAATATGATCCATATATAAGTTATGCACAAGTTTTGTCTTTGATTTACTTACACAATAGAATTCCAAAAAGCTTATTAAATAGAAAGTTTGGAAACGAAGCAAGCCATATTGTTTTTTGTCGAAATTTGTACAAAAAAAGTATCATGATAAAAATTGCATTTTGGAGTTTCTTGAGTATATACTAGCTTTTCGATTTGGGTA
Source organism: Gammaproteobacteria bacterium (assembly GCA_030427555.1). GTDB lineage: Bacteria > Pseudomonadota > Gammaproteobacteria > Legionellales > Legionellaceae > 2-12-FULL-35-11. Next base: position 11,485 of record JAUIBC010000049.1, read on the forward strand.
GGAATTTAAGGGTTATTCAATGGATTGTAGTATACAGCCAATAAGTATCCAGGAAAAAAAATGCTTAAATAAAACGGAAATTCTTGCAGGGTTAACTACATTTTTAACCATGGTTTACATTGTTTTTGTAAATCCAAATGTTTTGAGCTTTGCAGGCTTAGATAAAGGTTCTGTGTTTACTGCAACTTGTTTGGTTAGCAGCTTTGCCTGCTTGCTTACTGGCGCTATTGCAAAAGCTCCTATAGGAATCGCGCCTGGCATGGCCTTAAATATTTACTTCACTTATAGTGTTGTTTTAGGTTTTGGTATCCCATGGCAACAGGCTTTGGCTATGGTGTTTTTATCAGGGTTATTATTCTTAATTATAAGCTTTACTAAATTAAGGCTCCTTTTAATTGAGGCTATTCCACATAATCTACAAATAGCAATATTAATTGGTATAAGCTTGCTAATATCTCTAGTATCATTAGAATCAAACAATATCATAATTAAAAATGAATATACTGTTTTCACATTAGGTTCGGTCACAACAATACAAAGTTTACTTTTTTTTTCAGGGTTTATTTTTTTGTTGGTACTTGATTATTATCGTGTATATGGGGCAATTATATTAAATATATTGATAATTACCTTTATAAGTTATTTATTAGGTTTAACTAGTTGGCATGGCCTGGTTAGCTTTCCCCCAACAATTTCAGCAACATTTTTAAAGTTTGATTTCACAAATATCCTAAGCCCTACTTCTATTAAAATAATATTTACATTCTTTTTGATTACTATATTTGATGCAAGCGGCACTCTTCTAGGTTTATTCAATCAGCCTATGTTTAAAAATAAATCTAAAGGCTCATCAGACTCAAAGCTACTGTATGACATAGACAAAGCCATGTCCTTTAAAAACTCTTCTTGTTTTTCAAGTGATATCTGACTTTTTATTCTCTGAAAATTTTCTTGAACTTTATTTAGAGAGTCACTCTTAAGGT
>JAUIBC010000163.1 GCA_030427555.1 Gammaproteobacteria bacterium
TTGAACGATATTCTTTTGGTAATGTTCGATTAAAAATATTATCTTTTAATGTATTATTACGCTCATTTAGCTCTGTAAATTTATTTTTTAATAAATCAAGAGCAATAGATACTTCTGAATCGTTTTTTGAACTATCTAATTCTGCCACCATAATCTTCACTATTATTGTATATATATTATAACCCATGCCTTGAGTTAACTCAAAGCATATAGAGGCGCGCTTTATCTTATTGTATATTTTTTTACACTTAAAAGTATTTTCATTTCTTTAAATTTAAATATCTTGGATATGCGCATAAAGATAGTAAAATTGGAGTTTAAATTTTATATCGTAATTTTAGAACGGCTGGTCATTTTTAATTATGATCTAAATTAACAAATATATGTTAGAATCTAAAATTAAACGTTTAAACTATAAAAATCAATGTCGCAAAAAAATATTAAGCTATCAGTTGTTGCTCCGATGTATAATGAACAGGAAGTTATTGGCTTATTTATTCAGGCAACTTTAGATATTTTAAATAAGCATTATAAAAATTATGAGCTAATCTTAGTTGATGATGGTTCGACTGATGATACAGTTGCGGTTTGTTCTGCATATATGCAGGGGAATAATGCGGTGCGTTTACTTTCTTTTTCGCGCAATTATGGGCATGAAATTGCATCTACTGCAGGGCTTGAGCATGCGAACGGTGATTATGTAATATTAATGGACGCAGACCTTCAGCATCCTCCGCATTTGATACCGGATATGGTTGCTAAAGCATATGAGGGGTTTGATGTTGTTTGTGCTTTGCGATCTAATCGTGATGAAGAATCCTGGCTTAAAAGAACTACCGCGCGCTGGTTTTATAAAATATCTTGTAAAATGACAGGTTTTGAGTTGGATGCTGATACTGGTAATTTTCGTTTATTAAGTAGGAAAGTTGTGGATTCACTTAATAAAATGCGCGAAAGTAATCGGCATTTGGTTATGATGTTTGCCTATCTTGGCTATAAAACTGCAAATATTTCTTTTCATTGCCCACCAAGAGCGGCTGGTAAAAGTAAATATAATACTAGAAAACTTATCGCTTTATCTCTTGATTCAATTATTGGTTTTTCGTCAAGACCATTGCGTTTGATGTCAATATTTTCAGTATTAATCAGTATTGTTATGATGTTTTACGCAGGATTTATTCTAATTGAAAAGTTTTTTAGTCATCAACAGTTAGCTGATGGTATGGCATCAGTGATATTTTTAATTTCAGGGCTATTTTCAGTGCTTTTTTTATTTTTAGCGGTTATTTCAGAATATATCAGTAGAATATTAATAGAAGCTAAAAATAGGCCTTTATATAACATAAAACATGATTTGAAAAATGAGTAAATTACAGATAACTCTTGATTCTTTGAAAAATACTTTTATTGGTAAGTTAATAGTTAAATTAACAAAATATACTTTTGTGCGTTATATGTTGGTGGGATTTACCAATACGACTGTATGCTTTGTAACTATGTACATTAGTTCTTTGTTAGGATTTCATTATCTAACTTATACTGCGATAGGGTACTTGGTTGCGATATTTTATAGTTTTTTCATGAACTTACGCTTTACCTTTCGTGTTGAAGGTAAAATTTTACAAAGGCTGGCGTTGTTTTTTATTATTAATCTAAGTAACTTAGGAATCGTTGAGATTATTGAGTATATTTTAATCGATATTTTTTATATAAATCGGTTATTAGCTATTTTAACAGCGATGATTTGGTATGTTATTACTGGGTTTTTAATGAATAATTACTTAGTCTATAAACGTAAAGTTATCTAATAAGTTAGCTTCTAGGTAGGGGAGGGTGCGGTGAATAAACAAATTATAATCTGTGCCGATGATTTTGCACAAAATCAAGAAATTTCAGAAGGGATACTTTTATTAGCGCGTGAGAAAAGAATAAGTGCCATTAGTTGCATGGTTAATGGTGCACATTGGGATGAAGCTAGTCGAGAATTAATTAGTCTTGCATTTAATGGTTATATTGGATTGCATTTAAATTTAACTTTTGGCCAACCACTTAGTTCTGTATGGCGTAAATGTGAAGGAGAGGAGTTTTATTCATTATCTACTCTTTTAAAGAAATTGTATCTGGGTAAAATTAAATTATCTACTATAGAGGCCGAAATTCAAGCACAGATTGATTTTTTCTCTAATTCTATGCATATATATCCAGATTTTATTGATGGCCATCAGCATGTGCATCAGTATAAGGGTGTGCGTGAAGCTTTATTTTCTGTGCATAATAAAGTTATGGGCCATACAAACTCTATAGAAGATGAAGATGCGGTTGAGTATGCAGATTCATTTTTTCGTAATACGAGTAATGGTTATAAGGGATTTCTTACATTATCTGCTTTTCCTAAGAGTCAGATTTTACACGTATTAGGTGGTAATAAGTTTAAAAGACAGCTAATTATGCAGCAAATT
>JAUIBC010000050.1 GCA_030427555.1 Gammaproteobacteria bacterium
CTGAAAAGGAAGACTAACTACAAAGAGAGGAAAAGATGAATAAGACTGAATTTATCGATGCTATTGCTGATGGTGCTGGGATAACCAAAGTTTCAGCTAGTAAGGTTTTAGAAGTTTTTACGCAAACAATAACGGATGTGTTAAAACAAGGTGATCAGGTTGTATTACCAGGGTTCGGTTCTTTTTCAACTACGGTACGTTCAGCTCGTCAAGGACGTAACCCGCAAACTGGACAGGTTATTAATATTAAAGCTGCTAGAGTAGCTAAATTTAAAGCTGGAAAAGTTTTAAAAGAATCTGTTCAAGATAAGTAACAAGATTTCGGGTGCTTAGCTCAGCTGGGAGAGCATCGCCCTTACAAGGCGAGGGTCGTAGGTTCGATCCCTACAGCACCCACCAAACAATTAGGAGTGGTAGTTCAGTTGGTTAGAATACCGGCCTGTCACGCCGGGGGTCGCGGGTTCGAGTCCCGTCCACTCCGCCATCAATTCTAATATAGAAAAGGCTACAACTTTATTTGATAAAGGTAGCCTGTTTTTTATTACAATTAAAATAAATCATTTTTTTAGCTTTTTGTTTATCTTGCAAGACTATTCTGTGTCTGTTAACTTATTAATTATATCCAATAAACGCAGCTACTGCGTAGGTGAATTATATAAATGACGCAACGTTATCCTTCCATGTTATATATAGCTTCATTTTCTGAATTATGGGAGAGGTTTAGTTTTTATATTGTAGAAGCTTTATTAGTTATATATTTGGTAGAAATGAAGCATCTGCAACAATCTTATAGTTATCAATTGTTAGGTACTTACATTGCGAACTCATTTATTTTGACTGTAGTTGGCGCTTATTTCGGCCAGAATATCATTGGCTATAGACAATCGGTAAATTTAGGTGCTTGTTTGATGTCTATAGGATACGCATTACTACTACATCAAGATCTATTTTTTTTAAAGCATGGTTTATCGTTAATTGTTGTAGGAAGTGCTTTTTTTAAACCGAATATGGCATGTTTTATTGGTACGATGTATAAAAACAAAAAAGATTCTAACTATTATGCAGCTTACAATGTTTATTATATGTGCATAATGTTTGGGGTTATATTATCTACGAGCATTTCTGGTTACATAGTAAAGTACTTGGGTTGGGATGTGAATTTTAGTTTGGCAGCTTTTTGTATGCTTCTTGCTTTCTTGATTTTTTTTATGGGTAATCAACTATTACATCAAAAAACAACTCCTTTAAAACTTGTTAATTTAAACCCATATTTGCGCTGGTTAATAACATTGTTATTTTGTATTTTCTTATGGGTGTGTATGCATATTGTATTACGATATAATAATATTGCGCATGCAGAAATAGGCTTTTGTGTCATTGCATTATGTTGCTATTTCATCTCTATTTTTAACAGATTACCAAACATTAAGCGCCGTTCATTCGTTTTATGTATTGTATTATTATGTTTTGCAAGTTTGTATTGGGCTATCTTATTTCAACAATTTTTTTCTTTTAATTTGATGATTAAATTTATAGTAAATAGGCACTTTTTAAATTTTAATATTCCATCTCCGGTATTTATGGGAGTTGAATCATTATTTGTAATTATATTTAGTCCAATATTAGCAACTTTATGGATTAAGTTATCTCAAAAAAAATATAATTTTGGGTTGTTTACTAAATTTGGAGCGGCATTTTTTGCATGTGCTTTAGGTTTAGGTATACTTGTTTTTGCAATTACAATGAGTTCAACCCCACATTTTTTATGGATTATACTTAGTTACTTGTTTATAGGACTAGGAGAAGCTATCTTAGCCCCAACGGCATTAGCTATGATTGGTCATTTAAATGAACCTAAAAATATTGGAGTAATGATGGGGGCTCTTTATATGTTTTGGGGATTTGGTACTAAATTTGCAGATGTGCTTGCAACTTGGAGTGTCTACCCAGCAACTTTAAAAAAACCAGATTTAATTGCTCCTTATTTTCTAAACGCTACAATTGCATATTTTGTTATCGCAGTGTTTGCTGTAATTGCTCTTGTTATTTGTAAAAAATATTATGATAAGTCTATTTATGAGTTAGCTTCATAAAAATATTAATCTATTTTTTGGGATAAGTGATACAGTAATTTTCTAAGGCAATATATTATTTTGTTAAGGTTTTTAAATATAAATTTTTGATCTGAGCTCCAAATGTTAATACTCTATCATAGAGTAACATCCTTTAATAATATCCAAAGTTTGGAAGTTTTATGAATATAAATGTTCTACAAATTATACATAATGATATTAAGCCCCTTGCAAAATTAGCTTTACCACTTGCTGTTATAAGTCTTGTTGGTGCTTGTATAGGATTTTTTGAAACTGTATTTTTAGCACATTTTAGCCATGAGGCTATGGCTGCAGGTGCTATTGTTAGTTGGCTATTTGGCTTATTTATAGTAATAATTTTTGGTATTTTAAGCGGGATTAATGTCTTGGTTGCTCATCAGCATGGAGCCAAAGATAAAAATACTATTTCATTAATAATACGCGATGGTTTATTACTTGCAATTATTTTAACTATTCCATCAGTTTTTTTATTTTGGAATATTGGCTCATTGCTTTTATTTTTTGGCCAAGACAGCTCTCTTATAATTTTAACAGAATCATATTTACATGTTTTAGTATGGGGTTTATTGCCGGCATTTGTTGTGGTGACATTTATTTCATTTTTAATAGGATTAGGCCATACCAGACAAGTATTCTATGTGACGGTTTGTTCAGTAATTTTGACATTATTTTTTAGTTTTATTTTTATTTTCGGTATTGGTGGTCTACCACGCTTAGGTATTGCTGGTAGTAGTTTAGGTATTGCAATTAGTTATTGGATTATTATGTTTTTTTTAATAATCTTTTTTTTAATTAAACGAGACTATCATATTTATTTTGCAAATATTTTCTATATAAGCATGCCAATATATGCTTTGGAAATCCTTAAAATAGGATTACCTATAGGTTTAATGTATTGTTTTGAGATAGGTTTCTTCTTCGTTTTAACTTTAATAGTTGGTTCTATTAGTTTGCAATTATTAGCAGCTAATCAAATAGTTTTACAATATTTTGGAATTTTAATGAGTATCATATTTGGTATAGCGCAAGCTGTTACGGTACGTATGGGACATTTGCTAGGTGCTAAAGATATAGTTTCTGCAAAAAAAGTTAAAAATGCCGGCATTATTTTATCTTTAATTTTTATAACCATTTGCGCAGTTGTATATTTGCTTTTTCCTAAAGTTTTAATTTCTATGGATTTTGATGTTAATAATCCACAAAATGAACTTACTGTAAAATTGGCTGAGAGGCTTTTTATAATTGGCGCTTTATTTCAATTTTTTGATGGAACTAGGGTTGCTTTATTTGGTGCGCTACGCGCTTTAGGAGATACTAAATTTACACTTATTATTTCAGTTTTTAGTTTTTGGTGTATTGCGTTACCATTAGGATATTTTTTGAGAATACGGTTTAATTTAGGAGGCGAAGGATTATGGATTGGGATGGTTTTTGGTTCTCTTATTAGTACGCTTATTTTACATTGGAGATTTAACTCCAGATTTTATATGAGCTTTGAAAAATTTTACAATAGATGCTAATGTAGCTTTACCCACTTAAATTTTTCAGAGTTCACAAAACTCAATGGCAATAATCGTGAAATATTCTAAATATAAAAAAAATAATTTTTTTCAATATATTGCGATATTAGCTATTATAATATCTACAAATTTATACGCATTTGGTGTAGATGTTTGTTTTTTAGCGCCAGCTGCTAATAGATCAACAATTACTAACTGTATAGATGTTGATAAAAGCTGCAGGACTAGTAATCTTTCAAAAAAAGAATCTTTAGTTTGTCGCATTAAAGCTATTAGTCGGAGTATTAGTGGACTTGCAGGGATAAGAAAAATTCAAGGCGGACGTAGTCTTTTACACTCAGATGCTACGTATCTTATTGCTCAATACATAGGATTTTCTCCTTGGCAAGCCTATCAAATGATGATTTATTCAGAAGCAACAGATCAAGCAAGCTATGTTCCATTTGATGAAAATGGCCAACAGGTTTTATCAAATGATTTAATCAAAGCATGTATTGAACATTGGGGATATGATATGCCATCACAGTGTCTAATTATTACTCCAGAGCTAAATGGGATTTCAAAATTTAATTATACAACCGGCGGTATGTTACTTCATCTTCATGCAGGTTATAGCCAAAACTCCACATCTATACCTTTAACCGATTATCCTACTTCGTATTTCTCTCCTAAAAATAAACCTTATGAGATTTTATTAGATAATTTCCGTGCATGGACTTTCGATGAAAGAAAAGATGCTTGTGCTGCTGGCATTACTAATGATTTGAACATCGACAAAAGAACAACTTCTCCTTGTAAAGTAGATACAGCTACATTAAAAAGTCCTATGAATCTTTTTTCTTTAGGAATTTCGCGGCTTGCAATACCATTTACTACAAAGCTTGGTACATTGATTATCGAAGATTATGATAATAATAATCCAAACACAACGAATGTGTTAGCTACTAATGAAAGTTTGCAAAAATATATTTCTCCTCATGATGTTAATTTTGCAAAGATGGGGATTTTTTTACATGCATTAGCCGACAGATATTCTCATCATATGTGCACAGATCGCTCTTATTTCTATCAAACATCAGATAGCTATTACACAAGTAAATATTCTTCGGTTTATTGTGCGCAAGGAAATCATTTCTTATGGCATGTTTGGGAGCAGGGTACCAATCAAAGTGATGCTAACCTAGCAACAGAACATCAAACTATGCGCCCAGCTCTGAATGCTGTTTATGATCAATTGCTTGATTATGCAAGGCATAAAGGTATTCCTATTAACTCCAAAATCAATAAAGAAAAAATGCTTGATGAATTAATTTCTGTATTAGAAGTTTTCGATCCTAAAGAACGTTTAAATAGTATGGTAGAATTAATGGAGAAACATAAGGTTTTACCTCTACCAAGACATGGCTCTATGGCTCAAGAAAGCATTGATAAATGGCTAAAACAGGCAGGAGCTCCTGTTAATAACTATAGGGAAAAAATATAAAAACTCTAATGCTTTTTATTTTGCAATTCTCTTAAATAATCTGAAGCTTTTCTATAACATTCAGCTAGATTATGTTCTATCTCTGGGCGCATATTTTGCTCTTGTGCATCCATCTCAGATTGACAATCAGATAATAGTTCTTTTAATAATTTAATCTTAGCGTCTTTTGGCATATTCATACTTTGAATATCATCAACTCTTTTTTTCATGTCCATAAGAATAAAAAAATATATTATTATAATTTTAAGTATACTTAAGATGCTTAAAAAAGCAAAAAACTTCAAGTTTTAAGAGAATTCCAACTACTTGGTGTCTTTGCACAGAGATAGAGATTTGCTTTATACCAAGTTTGGTTATAGTATTTTAAATTGATGCCTTTGAAGGAGAGATGAGTAATGAACAGACTTATATTTAGGTTAATTTTCAGCGTATCTTTGGTTATCATAAGCAATTTTGGTTATGCTGATGATGGTGAGTTTGTTAGTCAATTTACTAAAATTTCAAGTATTAATGCACAGATAACAGATAAACAGTGCCAAGAGATATTTTCAGAGCCATTATATTACACCATAGTTAATGATAAACCAGTCTATAAAAAGGGTAAAAATCATATAATATCTGACTATAAGCGGATACAAAGTACTTTTATTGATACAGAACATCAGTTATTTCTCGGTAGAGAAGAGGCACAATTTACGTTTAATCAACAAGCTAAGCAAGAAAACTTGATAGTCTATTTCATGTTAGATAGAAAAAACAACACTATTTTAGGTGGTTGGTATGTGCCTAATTATTGTAAAGGTATAGTAGAAGGCCATGCGTTAAAGAATTAAGAATTAAAAATGTACGAAAAAAATAATTATAGTTACTTAAGATGGTTATCAGGATGTCGATATTTTGACGTTCTATTACCATTTTATGTTATTTATGGAAGATATGTCGGTTTAACTTATAAACAGATTTTTGCTACACAATCTATCTTTGCAATTTTCCTCGTTCTTCTTACTCTACCTGGAGGGATTTTTTCGGATTTATTTGGTAGAAAAAAAAGCATATTAATTGGTTCTTTGTGTCTTATGATTTCGGCATTATGTTTTTGGTTATTGCGGACTTTTTCTGGGTTTGTAGCAGCTGAAATATTTATGGCTATGGCATATTCTTTTTTTTCTAGTAGTGAGTCTGCATTATTATACGAATCAGCCAAGTCTTGTGGGCAATTAGATATGTATTTAGCACAAGAATCAAATGTTCATGCTTACGCGCGTTTTGGTGAGGCTTTATCTAGTTTTCTTGGTGGTATATTGGCTACATTTCATGTAATGTTATTACCAATAGTAAAGTTAGCAATTAGTATTCCAGTTTTTATTTTATCTACATCTCTTGTTGAAACTAAATTGGCTAATTTTAAATTTTATAGAACGGATAAAACTATAAAACAAATATTGATATTGCGTTTATATAAAAAGTGGTTATTAATAAAAAGATTTTTATTTACAACGGATAAGGCTCATATACGTATAATTATTATTTATTCCGCATTTATAAGTAACGTAACTTTATCTGCATTTTGGCTTTTACAAGTATTTGTTGAGCAACACTCTTTGTCATATTTTTTTATAGGATTTATTTGGCTAACTTATCATTTTGGAGCCGGCATTAGCTCACATTATGCTGCAAAACTAATTACCAAATACCAGGCTAAATTGATAGTTTATTTGCCAATATTTTTACTGATTATATTATTAATTCTAAGTTTTACGGATAGTAGATGGAATTTTTTATGGATTTTGGGTTCAGCTTTTGCTTACGGCATTAAAATGCCGCTAGCTAACTATTTATTAAATTTAAATTTACCTGGCGCATCCAGGGTTAGTGTAATGAGTGTGGATGCTTTTCTAACCAGATTTATTTTTAGTATTTTAGCTGTTATTTTAGGTTATACACTAGATTATACTAGCCTTAATAATGCGTTTATTGTTGTTTTATTCCCTAATTTTTGTGCGATAGCACTGAGTATATACTTATGGCGAAAGCGCCATTTTTATTTTCAAGTTACATAATAAATAAAGTTGCTGTTTGGTATATTAACTTTAAAGTTAAAAAAGGTTGATTTATGGCTATTTCTAGCAAAAAGCTACAAGATATTCGTGAGAATTATATCTCTAAAGCGGTTTTTCAACTTACCAAGATTACAATAAGTCATGCGAAAGGTGCTCGTGTTTGGGATGTTGAGGGGAATGAATATATTGATTTTGTTGGTGGAATAGGTTGTGTTAATGCGGGACATTGTCCTGATGAGGTGGTGAGAGCCATTCAAAAACAAGCTGAGTTATTCATTCAACCTTCAATTAATATTTTAAACTATCAACCATATATAGAGCTTGCCGAAGAACTATGTAAAATTACGCCAGGAAAAGAAGACAAGCAAGCCGTGCTTTTTAATTCTGGCGCAGAAGCTGTTGAAAATGCTATTAAAATTGCACGTTATGCTACTAACAGACCTGCTGTTATTTGTTTTGACGGGGCTTTTCATGGTCGAACTTTGTTAGCAATGAGCCTTACAAGCAAAGTTAAACCTTATAAATACGGCTATGGGCCATTTGCACCAGAAATTTACCGCGTTCCTCACCCAGCAATATCGGAAATAAAAGATTTTACAGCGTATTGGGAACAAATCTTTACTGATTACGTTGCAGCAGATCAAGTCGCAGCCATAATTTTTGAACCAGAACTTGGTGAAGGTGGATTTATTCCTATGCCAATTCCTTTCATTAAACATTTGCGCTCATTGTGTAATGAACATGGTATTGTTATGATTGCTGATGAAGTGCAAACAGGATTTTGCCGTACAGGAAAAATGTTCGCAATGGAGCATTTTGAAGTCGTTCCTGACCTAATAACTTTAGGTAAGTCTATAGCATCAGGAATGCCATTGACCGCGGTTGTTGGGAAAAAACAATTTTTAGAAGCCTCACACGTTGGTGGTATTGGAGGTACTTTTTGCGGTAATCCGTTAGCATGTGCCGCGGCGCTTGAGACTATTGCTATATATAAAAACCAACATCTTGATAAACGAGCTTTAGAAATTGGTAAACAAATTAAAGACTTTTTTACACGGATGAAATCCCAATATAATTGCATAGGTGATATTCATGGTTTGGGTGCTATGATAGGTATTGAATTTATTGATTCATTAGGTAGACCTAATGCAGATTATTTACATAAATTAATGGAGCTTTCTTTAAGAAATGGCGTTATTCTAATGTCTGCCGGTATGCATGGTAATATTTTGCGTACGTTAATGCCATTAGTAATTACAGATGAAGAATTAAGTATAGCCTTTGCAGCAATAGAAAAATCTATTAAAAATCTCTAGGATCTGTTAATAATTAATTAAAAACATATGGGACTATCTAATGGAAAAAATAGGACATTATATTAATGGTAATATTATTGAAAGTAATGAACCAACCCAAGAGGTATATAACACTTCGACAGGTGATGTAATTCGGCATGTCCAATTGGCAACCGTAGATACGGTTAAACAGGCAATTAGTGTCGCTGAGCAGGCATTTCCTGAATGGAAACAGACCCCACCAAGTAAAAGAGCTAGAATTTTTTATAAATTTAAAAATTTAGTAGAAGAGCATAGCGAATATATCTGTCGTTTAATCGGTGAAGAGCATGGGAAGATTGCTCATGATGCATTAGGAGAACTGCAAAGAGGTATTGAAAATATAGAATTTGTTTGTGGTATTTCACAAATGCTCAAAGGAGAATACTCAAAAAATGTGACAAATGGTATAGATTGTTGGACTGAATATCATCCGCTTGGAGTAGTTGCAGGCATTACTCCTTTTAATTTCCCAGCGATGGTACCATTATGGATGTTTCCATTAGCAATTGCTTGCGGTAACACTTTTGTCTTAAAGCCTTCAGAGCGTGATCCAAGTGTTTCTTTATATCTTGCTAAGTTACTAGAAGAGGCAGGATTGCCAAAAGGCGTACTAAACATCGTCAATGGCAATAAACAAGCAGTGGATGTTTTATTAACAGATCCTCGAGTAAAAGCCGTGAGCTTTGTTGGATCAACTCCTATTGCTAAATATATCTATATAACTGCGAGTGCAAATGGTAAAAGATGTCAAGCTTTGGGTGGCGCAAAAAACCATGCGATTCTTATGCCTGATGCTGATGTTGATAATGCGGTTAATCAACTTATTGGTGCGGCGTTTGGTTCATCTGGTGAGCGGTGTATGGCGCTATCAGTTGTAGTTGCAATTGGAGATGAGATAGCAGATGCATTGGTTTCTCAATTAAAAGCAAAGATGGTTAATCTAAATGTAGGTGCATTTTCTGATAAGAATAATGATTTTGGCCCGTTAATAACTAATCAACATCGAGAAAAAGTAATTGCATATATTGATAGCTCAATTAAAGATGGAGCTAAATTAGTTGTAGATGGTCGCAATCCTAATGTACCAGGATATGCTAATGGTTTTTATTTGGGAGCTACATTATTAGACAATATTACTCATAATATGCAAAGTTATAAGGAAGAGATTTTTGGACCAGTATTACAGGTTATGCGAGCTAAGACTATGGATGAGGCTATGGACCTTATTAATAAACACGAGTATGGAAATGGAACTTGTATTTTTACCCGTGATGGTGAAGCTGCAAGGTATTTTGCTGAAAATATCGAAGTTGGTATGGTAGGTATTAATGTTCCACTTCCAGTGCCAGTTGCTTATCATAGTTTTGGTGGTTGGAAGAACTCTTTATTCGGAGACTTACATGCTTATGGTCCAGATGGAGTAAGATTTTATACTAAGAAAAAGGTAATTACCCAAAGATGGCCATCGAGTGATATTCGCGAAGGAATAACTTTTTCTTTTCCTGGCGGGCATTAGAGGCTGTTGGCAACTGCTATCATGGAATAAAACCCAAGTGAAGGACTAAAGTAATCTCAGTAGTATTACATTCCTTTCTTGGGTCCTGCTGATGTATCGTTATCTTTTAGATAATCTTCTATACTTTTCTGGGAGTCATTAAACTTTAGGTCACCTACATTGGTTCTCATTGCTTGTTGTTTTTCTCTTGTATTTAAAGTTTGTTTTTCCTGTGATATTTTAGCTAAATCTTCTTCAATTAGAGGATCATTGGCATCTAAACCACAAGCTTTCAAAACTTCTAGGGCAGGTTTTTTTTCAAAATTTCCTTTTTCTTCTTTGCTGCCATTTACGGTAAAGATAATTTGTTCTGGTTTAAATCCTTGTTTGCGCGCAGCACGATATATTGCAGCAATTGACATATGCCGATTATTATCAACCTCATGATTAATAGTAAGTGATAAATTTTCACCAGCTTCCATGTTTATTTTGAGAGCTCCAATATAATCTTCAGCTGCAATTTGTACTTGTTGCTCCCAGTAGGTATCAGTGAAAAACCATTGAGGTGGTAACTTTAAGCCAGTTATTTCTGTAGTACCTTCACGAGTAGTCATGGTGAAACCATTTCTGGTATGTATGTTTGCAACTTGTTTATTTCCCCAGTATTTTCCTTCCCACTTCTCATTAAGTAGCCTACTTAGTGTAATGTCTTTAAGACATCTTGCGCGAAAATCTTTATCAATAGCTTCTTCGCCACCTATTGTAGCTACTAAATCAGCGTCACTTTTGCTATCAAGCATTCTAATATCATAATCACGCATAATCATGCGCTCAAGGTGGTTTATACGAAGTAATAAATCAGCCTCAGCTCTTTCCTTTTCATTTTCAAGTTTGGCATCTAGACCTAAAATAGCTGGTATTTCTTTATCATTATTTTTTGGGGCTGGTTTACCATCAAAATATTCATCAATATTAGCTTTTGCTTTTACATATTCTTTTTCAATGTGTTCTACTATCTGATTTACTTTTTCTGATAATTTTCTCTTTATTTCATCTATATTGGCGTTTTGATTAATATTACATAAAATGCTTAAATCTTGTTGCTCAGTAGTTAATTGAGCAGAAGTTGGTTCTAATCTGGACTTGATTCTAGCGATAGCGTCTTTTTTTTGTTGTTCTAAATCTTGCAATGTTTTTTCTTTTAATTTAGAAAATGCGGCTATTATTTGCGTTGGAGTATGATACTTTTCACTATTTTTTTGAATTTCTTGGTGTAGAGCTAGATACTTTCCTTGCAAACCTTCTTTACCTGTAAGCTTTGCTTCTGCACTTATATCACCTATAGTTTTCGCTATAGCATCAATTTTGTTTTTGTTATTTGGATTTACAGTTATATGCTTTTTAATAACTTCACCAACGCTACCAAGCTTTAAAATATCTATAGTTCTATTGCCATCAGTATCTATCGTATGTGCAATAGGTTTTATATCATTTAGTTTCTTAGCAGTGTCTTTAGCAAGATTCATATACCCGTTAAGATTATAACTTTTAGAGTATTTTTGTAGTTTTCTATCTTTGGCTAAAGGACTTAAGGAAAGTACAGGATCTGTAATCCTATGAAATCCAGTAGCTAAAGAAGCCGAATTAAGAGCGTTTCCGGTATGTCTTCCTACAAATTTTACGCTTTTTATGCCTAATCTACCTAGAGTTTTAATTGATGATACAGTAGCGTTTTTGGCTGCTAAACTACCATCATACGCTCTGTCAAAAATACTATAAGGTGGAACATCATTTGTATTTTCATTACTCAAACTTCGATTTTCATCATCGTTATTCATAAATCCGCCAATGAAACAAAATAACTCATATTAGCCATTATTATAGCAGAACAATGGCTTTATTACTACCATGCTGGTATTGCTCCATCACCAAAAATCTCCTTGGCTTTTTCTTTTACTTCTTTTGAATGTAATGCTTTTACAAATAGTTTCAAATTCTCTTCTTTATTGTTATTTTGGCGTACAACAATTAGATTTGCATATGGAGAGCTTTTATTTTCAACAAATAGTGCATCGGTCGCTGGGCTTAATCCTGCCGGGATAGCATAATTAGTATTAATTACAGCAGCATCAACGTCTGTTAATATCCTTGGCAATTGCGCAGCATCTAATTCACGGAAACGTAACTTTTTTGGGTTACTAGTTATAGTTGCAAGACTAGGATCAGAATTATTTTTAAAAGTAACTAGATGAGCTTTAGCTAATAATAGTAATGCTCTTGTTTCATTGCTCGGATCATTTGGGATAGCAATTATCCCATTGTTAGGTATGCTTTTAAGTGCATTATGTTTTTTAGAATAAATTGCCGCTGGATATACAAAAGTTCTTCCTATAGATTTTATTGTGTATTTATGTGCTTTT
>JAUIBC010000051.1 GCA_030427555.1 Gammaproteobacteria bacterium
TCATAAAGGTACCACCAATACCTAAAATATGAATATGCATGAAAATTCCTTACATATTAAAATATTTACATTCTAGCTAAGGAAAAAATGAATAACAACCGCCTTCTAACAAAATTTAATTAATGCGGGTATAATTAGCTCATATGCAGACTCCCACCACTAACAGGGTAAGCAACACCTGTTGTGCTTGGGAAACTTAATGGTAAATCTTGCAAACTCCTAACTGCAAGATATGCGAAAAGTTGCGCTTCGAGAGATTTAGAATTCCATCCTAAAGAACTTGCTTTAACAATTTTAATTTCTCGCGCATAAAAATTATAAAGCTTTGTTTTCAATTGTTGTAATATAACAGGATTATTAAATCCTCCACCAGCGAGTACCCAAAAATCAGGCACATTCGGCAATTTAGAGATACTAGATACTATAGCCGCAGCAGAAAAAGACTCGAGCGTTGCTGCACCGTCGTTAATACTTAAGTTATCAAGCTCAGGGATTAACTTTAAATCTCTTATATCTAAAGATTTAGGTGGAATTTTATTATAAAAATTCTCTCCATTTACTAGGGATGATTTTGCAAATAAAGCTTCTATAGTTTCTTGGCAAACTTCTCCCTGCAGCCCATATTTACCATTAAAATCCATAGACTCTATACTTTTAGTACGCATTTTTATAAAGGAATCTATTAAGCCATTACCTGGGCCGGTATCAAATCCTTGTAACTCAGAAAAATCATGGCTATTTACAATTGTAATATTTGCGATACCTCCACAATTGACAACTACTAATGGCAATTTTTCATCACGTACCGCTAAAGCGCGATGATAAATAGGAGCAAATGGGGCGCCTTGACCGCCTAAATTTAAATCTCGCTCGCGAAAATTATCAACAACTTTGATTTTAGTGAGCTTAGCCAAAAGATTACCATCACCCACCTGTATAGAAATACGTTTTATTGGGTTATGATACATAGTTTGCCCATGATAACCTATTACATCAATATCAGAAGCCGCATAATTGGATTTTTGCAACAAAGCTTTTACTACATTAGCATGTAATAAAGTAGATAATAATATTATATTATCTAAACATAATTCATTTTCACTTTGAGTTATTTTATCAAGGTAATTTTTAAGTAATTCTAATTTTTGCGGGACACTTTCTCGTGTTAACAAAAGATCTTCAACCAAATAGTTTTCTAACTCTTCGAAGTAAACGGCACGCGCTTTTACCATGTCACCATAAGATTTAGATATTGCTCGCTCGGCTGATTTTAATAAAATTTTTATATTATCAGAATAAGAAAATTGATAGCTATCTATTTCTCTAAGCGTAAAATTACCATCTGTATTCAATAGACTAGCATCAATACCATCCATTGAAGTGCCGCTCATTAGGCCAATACTTAACAAATTTGTAACTCCATAATACTATACATTAGTTTCGGCTCTAACACTAATATCTTGTTCTGGTTTTTGTTGATTACGCTGAACACCTAAAGAAAAAGATTTGTTCAGTTTTTTAACTGCAATATCTAAACCGCGCTCAGGATTATTAATAAGCTTTATAACATCATCTGGTGTAGCTCTTTCAATGTAATTCCCCTTCCTATCAAGTTTAGATGTATTAAATATAACACCACTTTGACTGCTCATCTTATTATAGACTAGCCATGAGTGGAAACATTGATCATATAAATCAATCAGCTTTTTTTCCTCTGAATTATTTACATCTAACTGCTTACCATTGCTTACATAAGCGCGGACAAACTCAGATTTATCATTAATATCATAAATCATTACAACATTTTGCATTTTTTCAGCAACTGTATCTTTATCAATTTCTTGCAGTTTCTTCTTTACCAATAAATCTTGGTAATTAAAGTAACCAGGTTCTAACATCTTTCGTTCTTGAGGAGTGATTGTGCCATCCCATTTTTTTTCATGCAAAGGAGCAAGAATATTTTCTACATACTCAGCCATAGATATAGTATCATCAACAGCAGATAAAACTGCTTGCATCTCTTCTTCACATTTAAACTCTTTAGAAATTTTCGATAATTGATTTTTAACAGATCTACCAAGCTCTGAGTTATTTCTAATCATTGCTATAGCTTTAGCTGATGCCTGATTTTCAGGTGGCTTTCGTTCAACAAGTGAATGCATATTTATCCTAAATCTCGCTAGGCGCGAACTCATCAACCAAAATAGCTTCTCGTCGCGCACGTTCTACGTTCATTATAGTCACTAACTCTGATTTACTCAATTTACCAGCCACAACTTCTTCCTCTAATAATTTCTCTATATCATCAAGCTTATAGCGTTTAAACTTGGTAATTTGTTTATACAAATCCCTATTCTCAATAATCAATTGATATGCATACTCAACTCTATCGATTGGCTGACATTTATCGCCTGAGATATAAATACTATTTAACAGTTGCTTACGGTATTCATTGTTTTCCATCATTAAACTTGCAAGCTTATTATCGATTTTATCATTGGAAACGCGCATGGTTTGTCCAAAAGGACAAATAATAAATTTAATAAATTTACCAATAATCCGTGAGGGGAAATTTTCACATATATCTAGTATAGATTTTTGCGCTTTAGCAAAACAATATTGAGACGCCCAACTAGCATGCTCTTTAACGTCAGTATTTGTTTGAATATCATTTGCATAATGCAGCGCAGCCGAAGCCATATATAAATATCCCATACAATCAGCAAGTCTTGCGGACATCCTTTCTTTTCGTTTAAGAGTTCCACCCAAATAAATTAGCATTAAATCAGCAATCCATGCATAATTATAACTTAACCTTAATAGCCTTCTATATTCTTTTCGCAAGCTAGTTGGTGGGATTTTTATAAATATTCCACCCGTCCAAGAACTACATATGGTCTTCGCAAAATTGCGACAAAAATAACTAATATGTTGCCAAATAAACTCATGAAATTTTTGCTCATCTGCATCACGAATAGCTGCCATCTCGCCACGTAAAAATGGATGTGCTGCGATCGCGCCTTGACCAAATACCAACAAGTTGCGAGTCATTATGTTAGCACCTTCAACTGTAATAAATATTGGTATACTACTATAATTATTCATCAAATAATTACGTGGGCCAATAACAACTGCCCGCCCACCATGTATATCCATAGTATGGTTAATGCTATTTCTTGCAAGTTCCGTGCTGAAATATTTAGTAATAGCCGAAGCAACAGAAGGTTTTTTTCCAGCATCTACTGCGGCCAAAGTCAAAATTCTCGTTGCATTTACCAGGTAACTCAAACCCGCAATTTCAGCTAGCTTTTCTTTAACCCCTTCAAATTGACCTATATCAGTTTTAAATTGCTGCCTAATACAAGAAAAGGCTCCTGCCGTTAAATAAGAAACACTCGAAACAGCTGTGCTTAATGCTGGTAAAGAAATAGAGCGCCCTATTGATAAACACTCAACTAACATTTCCCAACCACGACCTGCATTTTTTTGACCGCCGATAATATTATCAATTGGTACAAATATATCATCACCACGAATAGTACCATTCATTAAAGCTGTATGTGCAGGTAGATGACGATTACCTATCACTAAGTTTTTAGTTTCACGTGGGATTAATACACAAGTAATCCCCTCTTGACCAGTACCAGCAAGCAAATTGTCAGGATCACTTAAATCAACAGCAACCCCCAAAAGAGTAGCAATTGGCGCAAGAGTGATCCATCTTTTATCCAAACTAATATTTAAACCAATAACTTGCTTACCTTTGATGCTTTTACTTACAACTACCGCATTCGAACCAATTGAAGTAGCATCGCTACCTGCTTCTGGCTCAGTTAAAGCAAAACATGGAACATCTTCCCCACAAGCTAAACGCGGCAAATAATATTCTTTTTGCTCATCTGAACCATAATGCAATAGTAATTCTGCCGGACCAAGTGAGTTTGGTACCATAACACTAACCGCCGCGGTACAAGAGCGACTTGCTATCTTCATTACAATTTCTGAGTGAGCTAAAGCAGAAAATCCTTTACCACCATATTTTTTAGGTATAACTAACCCCAAAAATCCTTGTTCTTTAATATATTGCCAAACAGACTCTGGCATATCGCCCGCTTTATTAATCTCCCAATCATCTAGCTTTGAACATAATTCAACGACTTCATTATTTATAAATTTTTCTTCGTCAGAGGACAATTTTGGTACTATATTTTTGAGTTTTTCAAGATCAGGCTCACCACGAAAAATACTTTCTTCAAACCAAGTATCGCCCGCATTCAAAGCCAATTCTTCTGTTTGCGAAATACTGGGTAACTTATGTTTAACACGTTTATAAATAATATCACTCAATAGTTTGCGCACATCTTCCACTTGATGAATAGCAATGATAGAAAGAATAAAAAGCCACATCACTATGCCAAAAAACAAAGAAAAGCCACCAAAAAGTGTTGCGAAAATAAGATAGATAACACTCGTAATATCCCAAACTAATGGTGAATATGCCTTATATAAAACAACCAAGGTGAAAATTACATATAATGCAAATAAACAAAGCGCCACTTTTATCTTCCTTCATCGGCTAAAACAATATTTCAAGGATCTCTTAAAAATCTATAGAAATCAACCTATGGTCTATTAGAATCGATTTTATTCTGCAACATTAAATTTAACTATTGACAAAATTAATTATATAAGCTTAAAATTTTCAACTTCAGGAAGAAGCAATCCAACCAGCTTTGAGTAACCAAAGGAATTGGTAATATCTAAGCAATACAAACAGGAGTACATTATGGAACAAGGATCCAACCGCATGCTAGCTTATAGGTTAGCTATTAACAGCAATGATACAAATCTACAAAAATCTTCATATAAAAATTTATATCCAATAGCGTATTTATACATTATGTAATTAAGCTTAAAGCAAGTGCTTTTAAACATTACATTACCGTTTAAGGATTTATACATTTTAATATGGAGATAAAATGAAAATATTAATACCAACCGAGCCAGACGATATTCATGCAATTATTGTAAAACTTGCACTAGAAGAATTAGATCATACAGCAAATCTTATTTTCACAGCAGATCAACCAACCAAACAACGCAATTCAGTTTACATTGATGATGAATTATATAAATGGCGTTCTTGCGACAAGTTTAACTCTGTCGTAGATGATGACTATGAAGTTGTGTGGTGGCGCCGTGCAAGAAAGCCGTTTGTCCCCAAGCGCGCGACTCATCCTGATAACTATGCCTTTGTAACTAGAGAAAATGATTTGTTTTTTGAATCATTTACCAGCAATCTTGCGCCAAATGCATGGTGGATAAATAGTAAAGAATCTGCAAGGCGCGCTAATTTCAAACTACTACAACTAAAAATTGCTAGTGAATGCCGAATGAAAATTCCAACAACATTATGTTCGAATGATCCCAAGGAGATTCAACAGTTTCTGCACAAGCATAATGAATCAGGAGTAATTTATAAACCTCTTTGTACAAGCTCTTGGTTTGAAAAAGAAAGAGTGAAATTATCTTATACAACACGAGTAACATTAAAAGACTTACCAAGATTTAGATTACTACAACAAACTCCAGGCATATTTCAAAAGGGAATCAAAAAAAAATATGAACTACGAGTTACGTGTTTTGGTGATTATATTGTACCGGCTAAAATAAGTTCACAAACACATATAGATGAAATAGTAAATTGGCACACTATTCGCAAAAAAAACATAGAAATCGACAAATATAAATTACCCATAAATCTAGAATTTAAATTGCGCGCCTTCATGCGAGAAATGGGTATAGTATTTGGAACATTTGATTTTATTGTTACCGAGGAGAACGAATATATATTTCTAGGGGTTAATGAACAAGGACAATTTCTTTGGATTGAAGAATTAAATCCAAATTTCAAAATGCTCGATATATTTATTAACTTTATGCTTAATAAATCACCTCATTTTGAATGGGACAGGGAGAACATTCATCATTCCATAGAAAAATATAAACCACAAATAATGGATATATACAATGAAAATATGCAAAACCACATTAGCTTACATCGCCCAGGAAGTTACAGAAGAAAGCAAACGGCTTAACATCCTAATGCTCGATGTTCAGCTTTTTTATTTTTGAACAATCACGATATCTACCTCCAGCGGCCTGCCCGCTGGAGCCAATGATAAACATCGACGTCAAGGCAGATTTATTAGACCTCTTCGTAGGCCATCACGGCTGTCCCATATAAATAGATTTTTAGCTTAATATAAATTTGCTATAATAGCTGCAATAAATAGCCCAGTGAACATACTCAATCTGGAGAGGAATATGAAAAAAATAATAACTACAATAACCTTGGCTTCTCTTTTTATATGTTCTGCCACTTGGGCAAGCATTATAGTCGATGTATTTGGAGTAGATGAACAAACCGCTGCGCGTATCAAACAAATTTATGCAGCACAAGTACGCTCAATTGAAGGAGCAAAAATCCGTGCAATATCCTCTCTTGAAAATGATGAAGATTATAACCCTAAAAAAACCGAAGAAATTATTAGCAAACAACAAAAATTAATCAATTCAATTCAAAATAAATATGATTTTGCCTTTGTCGAATTTCATACCATCTCTTACCCAAATAATGAAGATGCTTATACAACCATTGATATTGTCACTAAAGACGACTTGCATAGGCTCAAATTTATAAACGAACACACAGATAAAGATTACTCACAGTCAAATGACATTATTCAAAAAATGATTGAATTTCAAACAATAGCTATGGGAATAGCTATGAATAACGAACTTCCAAAAACTGATTCTAAATGCCCGGTATATCACTGTATTACTTCATTTTCGCATCCACAACTACAGCCATATTTAAAAATTTTTAATACAGCATCCTCTAAAGAAAAAAAACTAATACTTAAAACATTGAAAACAGATCCAAATCCTGAAAGACGCGGGGCAGCCATATTTTTGCTTGGCCATTTTAAAAACCCTAAAGAAATTATCAAATTATTAATACCTAAAGTAAATGATGAAAATGTGTTAGTTCGTAACAATGCTATGCGCGTATTAGGATCAACAATTGCCTCTGCCAAACTATACAATATAGACGCCCAACCATTTATTACACAACTAGATTCACCATATGTGACCGATCGGAATAAAGCCTTGTATGTTTTATCAGAATTAATGCAGTCTGAAAAAGCTAAAAAACAAATACTCGCCAATGCAAAAGAGAAATTAGTTAAGATTTTATATCTAAAACAACCTAACAATCATGATTTTGCTTACGCAATACTTAAAAATATTAGTGAACAAAACTACGATGATACAAATTTTAAAGAATGGACAAAATGGGCTAAAAGCTCTTCCGTAGCCTGAATTTAAGAGTAGCTTTTGCTTAGATATAGAATTTTCGAAATCTCTATTCACCTTCAAACTAAGCTAAGACTCTTAGCACGGAGCTAATTTTAATAAACTAGTACATTAATGACCTAATTAGATAAAACAGCTTAAGGATGAAGTAACCGCGACTTACTAGTAGGTCTAGTCTATACTTTTAAATAAATACATAACTTTGACTTAATAAAAAAATGAAACGTATAAAATCATTAGACAGTCCAGAATACTATTTAAATCGTGAGTTTACTGCGCTAGCATTTAATGATCGCGTTTTACAATTAGCCGAAGATGAGAGAACCCCTTTACTTGAAAGAATGCGCTTTGTTTGTATTTGCAGTAATAACCTTGATGAATTTTTTGAAATCAGAGTTGCTGCTCTTAAAGAAAGGATTTCTATCGCTCCACAAAAAACTGGCTCAGATGGATTAGACTCTGACGCTATATTTAGTGAGCTTAGTTTGCAAACTCATAAGCTTATAGAAAGAATATACGACTTTTATAATAATAAACTTCTTCCAGAATTACGCAAAGAACATATTTATTTTTACGAAAAACCAGATTGGACAGAAGACGTAAATCTATGGGTAAAACATTACTTTAAAAACGAAGTTCTACCAATTGTAAGTCCAATAGCTTTAGATTTAGCTCATCCTTTCCCTCAATTATTTAATAAAAGTCTAAATTTTATTATCTCACTTGAAGGTAAAGACGCATTTGATAGAAACATTAACTACGCGGTAGTTCATGCTCCAAGAGTTCTGCCAAGGATGATTCGTCTTCCTAGTGAATTAAGCGAGGGTAAAGACTGTTTTATTTATCTATCTTCAATAATTAAGGCGCATATTGGAAGTTTATTTCCAGGGATGGAAATAAATGGATGCTACGCCTTTCGTATCACAAGAAACAGTGACTTATATTTCAATGACGAAGGAGCAGATGATTTAGCTGAAGCTATTCAACGAGAATTATCATCGCGTCATTACGGCAACGTAGTACGCCTTGAAATTGACCATAATTGCCCAGATGAAATTACAGACTTCCTCTTACACAAATATCATTTACGCTATGATGATGTTTATTATTGCAATGGACCTGTAAATTTACAAAGACTACTTGGCACAATCAATCAAATTAAACGCCCAAAACTAGAGTACCCACCATTTACACCAACTTATGCGATACCATTAAAACAGAAAAATGATATTTTTAGTGTTCTTGATGAACAAGATATATTAATTCATCATCCTTATGAAAGTTATGAAACTGTCATAGACTTTGTAAAACAAGCAGCAGTAGATCCAAATGTGTTAGCAATAAAACAAACTCTTTACCGTACACATATAAACTCAGCAATGGTAAAAGCTTTAGTCGAAGCATCACGCAGAGGTAAAGAAGTAACAGCAATTATAGAACTACGCGCAAGATTCGATGAAGAATCTAACCTACGTCTTGCCACTCAACTACATGAGGCTGGCGTACTAGTTTTATATGGTATAATGGGTTATAAAACCCATGCAAAAATGACACTCGTTGTAAAAAGAATCTTAGGTAAGCTTAAACCATATGTCCACCTTGGCACAGGTAATTATCACGAGGAAACAACCAAACACTATACTGACTTCGGCTTACTGACCGCAAACCCAGAAATTACCGCAGATACTCAAAGTATTTTTCAACAGTTAACTGGCCTCGGTAAAATGGTAAAGTTAAAACAAATATATCATTCTCCTTTTACTCTCCAAAAACGTATTTTAAATTTAATTGAACAATGTGCTGATGCGGCAGAAAAAGGGCAAGATGCTAAAATATTTATTAAAGTCAATGGATTAACTGATCAACCAATAATAGAAGAACTTTACAAAGCTTCCCAAAAAGGAGTAAATATTACTTTAATAATTAGAGGAGCATGTTGCTTAAAACCACATATACCCCTAGTATCTGAAAATATAAAAGTCTTATCAATCGTTGGCCGATTTTTAGAACATCATCGCATATACTACTTTAAACATCATACAGAAGAACACTATTATTGTGCCAGCGCTGATTTAATGGAACGTAATCTATATGCACGTGTAGAAATAATGTTCCCAATCTTAAGTGAAGACTGTAAAAAACGTATAAATGAAGAGATTTTAAAAAACTATATTAAAGATAATACCAATAATTGGGAATTACAAAAAGATGGCAGTTATAAACCTATTAGAAAAGGCTCTTATTCTGCGCAAAATAAACTTTTAGAGACAAAAACCTTTGATTGATTAACGACATTAATATCTTTAGTTTGGCTTTTAGGATCAATCAAGGACAATTGAGACTAAAAGCTTTCTAAATCAAAGTCTTACTACGTTTCCCTGCTTCCTCACGTACCAATTTTGGAACCAAATATCCAGGCAATATCGCCTGCATCTCTTGAAAAATTTCTTTAACTTTTGCATCACTAACTTCAAAATGTTGGGTGCCTTGAGTTTTATCTAATAGATGTAAATAATAAGGCATGACCCTTAAAGAAAATAATTTATTGCTTAATAATTGCAAAATTTTGGCATCATCATTGACACCTCTTAATAAAACAGACTGGTTCAACATATAACAGCCTACATTTTGTAACTCAAAACATGCTTGACTCATAGCTAAGCTTATCTCTTGCGAATGATTACAGTGCAAAACCATTACAATATTAAACCGGCTTTTAGAAAAAATACTCAATAAACTTTGATTAATCCTTTCTGGCAAAACTACTGGAATCCTAGTATGTATTCTTATAGTTTTCACATGGGAAATTTCGCTAAGCTCTATAAATATATGCTGAATTAAAGTATCAGTTGCAAGTAACGGGTCACCACCGCTTAAAATAACCTCATTAATACTAGGATCTTTAGCTATATAAGAAAATGCTTCCTTCCATCCTGCTCTTCCCGGATTATTTTTTGCATACGGAAAATGTCTTCTAAAGCAAAAACGACAATTAATCGCGCAACTACCGGTTACGGTTAATAGTACCCTACCTGAGTATTTATGAATTAACCCAGGCAATGGATTTTTTTTACTTTCAAGTAAAGGATCTTTAGTAAAACCAAGGCTTTCTTCTTGTTCTAAATTACTAGCCAACACTTGTAAAAGCAGAGGATCATTAATATTCCCAACTTGCATTAACTTGGCAAAGCCAAGTGGAACTCTAGTTGCAAATTCTATTTCTGATTTTTCACAATATTTATCTTTGGGGATTTGTAAGAACTCTAGCAAATCAGAAGCCTTAGAAAAGCCTTTTGCTAAAATATCTTGCCAATTTACAGGTGAATCTCGCATTCATGAACCAAAATTGTTAAAATAGGCAGACTTTATCCAAAATAACAATAAATCGCAACCTCGAGGTTTTAAAATGAGCGTATACAATACAAACGAACTTAAAAATGGGCTTAAAATCATGGTGGATGGTGCTCCGTGCACTATAGTTGACTGTGAATTTGTAAAACCTGGCAAAGGGCAAGCATTTACTCGTCTTAAAACTAGAAATCTAAAAACTGGGCGTACAATAGAACGTACTCATAAAGCAAACGAAACATTTACTGCAGCAGACGTAGCTGAAATGGAAATGCAATACTTATATACCGATGGAGATTATTGGCACTTCATGGTTCCAGATACTTATGAACAATATGCTATAACTAAAGCAGGAGTAAATGACGCAGATAAATGGCTAAAAGAACAAGATATGTGCGTAGTTATTCTCTGGAATAATGAACCAATCTCAGTCACTCCTCCAAATTTTGTATCTTTAAAAATTACTGAAACAGACCCTGGATTAAAAGGAGATACATCTGGCGGTGGTGGAAAACCTGCTACCCTTGAAACAGGTGCAGTAATCCGGGTACCACTATTTGTCCAAACAGGAGAGTTAATTAAAGTTGACACTAGAACCGGCGAATACGTATCGCGCGCTAAAGAAAATTAAAATAAAAAATTGGGCCTATATTAGGCCCAATCTCAAATCACTACCTATGGTATAGCACGGTGTACTTGTTGATAACCATGTTGTTGTTTATTTTTTGCAGCGGCATCTCCAACTTTATGCCCCGCAGTAGCTTGCGAAGATCCATTATTGAAGAAATCGAACATACCTGAGTTACTAGCAGCAAAAGTTGTTCCTGAAAGAAACAAAAAAAATGCGCCTAAAAATGCTAATCTTTTCATATTAATCTCCTAAAATTTACTATAATCAAATTAATGCTACAAATATCAACAGCCCCTAGACTAAATTAAATTATGGTATAGGGCGCATCGCTCGTTTCTGCTGATTCATAGGTTGCTCAGCTTTCTTTCCTGAAGCATGTTTACCTTGTTGTTCGGTATTATTTTTCGGTACCAACGGAGCGATCCATGCGCCTAAGGGATGAGCAGCAAAAGTTACACCTGCAAAAAACAAAGAAA
>JAUIBC010000164.1 GCA_030427555.1 Gammaproteobacteria bacterium
AGAGGTCGATTATGTGCATGCAACTCGTTATCGCGGAGCTTTATCTGGTGGCGAAATACATTGGAAGACAAAACCAAGGATAGATTTACGAGGTAGGGTTGTTCTTGTCGTTGACGATATTTTAGATGGTGGTATTACTTTAAAAGCTATTATGGATGAGTTTGTAGCAACAGGTGCTGAAGAAGTTTATAGTGCGGTACTAGTTGATAAATACCAAAAACGAGTAGAAGGCGGACTACAGCACGCTGACTTTGTTGGTCTACAAGTAGAAGATCATTATGTGTTTGGTTTTGGTATGGATTACAAAGAATATTTACGTAATATCCCAGGAATTTACAAGGTTTCCCCGCAAGATGCATAAAAACTCACTATATATATATTATTTTTACATGAAGCTATTGCGTTAGGCACTCTTTGTAAGTTATAACTTATAGCTTATAAAAAAAAATAATAAGGTTTCTTATGGATATTTTAAATCTCCCTTTTGAAGAACCACTAACGATCGAGATCAAAGGCGATCGTTTACAATTAGTAGCTTTTAAAACGCAAGAATCAGGTAATATAAAATTTGGAATCAAAGCTCCTCGCTCAATAAAAGTGCATAGAGAAGAGGTGTATGAAGCAATTAAACAAAAGGAAGAAAGAGTCTAATTAATGCATATTAAATTGCATTCTAATAGGGTTGTATTATTGTTAACGATATTTACAGTTTTATTATCAAATATCGTTTTTGCCGTAAATTATATTTTCTTTAAATATCATGGTAATAACTATTTTCCCAATAACATTTTTGTTATTGGGTTAATAATTTTTCTTTTTAACATTGGTCTTAGGATACAGTTAGGTAATCATAATAAATACCTTCCTTATTTGGCAGATTTAGCATGGTATTATGTTGTATTACTAGTTATAGCTTTTGCAACTAATGCTGTACAATTAACACCGTTTGCGCCAATTGATAGGCAAATATTAGCTTTTGAGAAATTATTTGGAATAAATTTATTAAATTTAGTAATTTGGGCTAAAGAATATAAATTGCTATTAGATATTCTATATATCGCTTATGATTTTTTGACTTATCAAATGGTAATATTACCTCTGTGTGCGATTGTTCTAGGTATGCGAGATGAGCTTAGAGAGTATTATATTTTATTGTTACTGACTATATTGATAGGATTTAGTTTTTATTATTTTTATCCAACTACGGCCCCAGCTAGTGTTTTCCCGCAAGAATATTTTAGTTCATCTCAAGTTGCAACAGGTTTAAAATTCACACAAATACATAATCATCTATTACCCAGTACTATAGAAGGAGGGTTAATAGCATTGCCATCATTTCATGTTATTTGGGCATGGTTAAGTTTGTATTTGATACGTAGAATTCGCATTTTATTTGCTTTTTTAGTGCCTATAAACATTTTAATAGTATTGTCTTGCGTGCTGTTAGGATGGCATTACCTTAGCGATGTTTTGGCAAGCGTTTTAGTGCTTGCCATTGCTAGTTTTATTTACAAAGCTCGATACTCACGATTATTTAATCGTTCTTATTTTTCTTACTTTTTGCATAGTTCATAGGTCCTCCACGAAAAGGAGCAAATCCAGTTGCAAATACCATCCCACCATCTAGAAGATCAGAGTCTAGTACAACTCCTTCATCTAAGCAGCGCTGAGCTTCATCTAGCATAGGCTGAATTAAGCGTTTGGCTAAATTAACTTGTCTTTCATTGGGATTGAGTTTTTTCTTTTGTATTTTTCCTTTTTTGTATTGATAAAATCCACTACCAGTTTTTCTTCCAAGTTTGCCATCTTTAACCATCTGGCGTAACTCATCTGGCACTTTATAATTTATATGGCTAGCTAAATTGTCTGCCACAGCTAAGCAAATGTCTATTCCGACTGTATCTGCTAATTCAACAGGGCCCATAACCATTCCAAAATTTACAGCTGCATCATCTATAACTTCAGGTTTATATCCTTCTGCAACAAGTTGCATTGCAACAACTAAGTATGGTGTTAAAACTCGATTTATCAAGAATCCAGGGCTTGATTTTACTGGGAGAGGAAGTTTGCCTATTACTCCAACAAACGCACTTGCTTTCTGTGTTATTTCTACGCTAGTGGTTGCGCTACTCACAATTTCAACTAACTCCATTTGCGCCACAGGATTAAAGAAGTGTATCCCTACTAATCTTTCTGGTTTGTGCATAACATTACTAATTTCATCAAGAGGGATACTAGAAGTGTTAGTAGCTATAACAGCAGAGGATTTTGCTAACTTTTCTATATTTTTCATTATTTGTTGTTTGACTTCGATATTTT
>JAUIBC010000052.1 GCA_030427555.1 Gammaproteobacteria bacterium
TCTAGAATTGCGGTTGTCTTGTTTAGTTATATACATTTCAGAATCGGCAATAGCAATCCAGTTCGATTTTCAATTAAAGAACCTATCTGAATTGCTTCGCCAAATCTCGAAAAGATGAGCATTATCACTTTTTGCTTGTATTTTAGCCTTTTCATGCGTAGGCCCTGAATAGCAAGCATATCTGTAGTGTTTGATGCTTTGTCAATGTTTTTGAAAAGTTATTATCCACAAATCCTAAATTTTTTAGATAAATCTATTTTCAACGGTTATTGTGTTGTTTACTCTCAAGCTGACTGGTATCTTCCATTACGGTATCGGATGTTGTGGTTTTTATCGAGCCTCTGGCGACGAGCTGCGCGTATTCTTTTTTAAAGGTGTTAAATTTTTTCGGCATAATTTGAGAGAGACCCATACTTTTTAGTATGGCATTCAGCATAGCATCTATTCGAGGATTATTACGTTTTTGAAGAAATTCTCTTAAAGGTGATGTTTTATTCTCAGCCAAACTATTTACATTATTAAGTATGGAATCTTTGAGCCAGGACTTATCAATGACTCTCCAACTTTCGACTTGAGTAATCTCTTCTTTAGTTTGGTCAACGATGTATTTTATGGATAACTGAATTAAATCTTCTTTGCCCCCGGTCTTTTTGAGCAAATTTCCTATTCCCAATTCGCTTACTAAATCCTGTATCAGCTTTACTGCTAATATTTGTGCGACCTCATAATTACCCTGCTCACGCATTATATTAAACATATCTAGCGTAGGTTTTGTTCCGGAGTCGATTAATGTGTTGATTTTGTTAATTTCATTTCGCACGCACGCCTTGGCGAGTTTATATTCATTAGTGTTTCCGAATCCCTTATTACTTAACAGTTTAACAGCATCATCTTGGCCTCCCAAAAATGCCAAGACAATCATATCTTCTGTTGGCTCAACTCCTTTCTCAATAAACTTATTAATCACATCAGTATTACCAAGATAACACGCCTTACCAAGATTTTGTTTAGTTAGTTTGGCTCCATGATCAATCAAGGCAGCAATAACTTTATTGTTACCTTCTTCAATAGCAAGATCTAATAGATCATCCGCTATTTCGGCACCATTGCTTAACAAAAATTCCATCTCAGCGAGATCTCCTCGATAACAAGCATGGTGTAATTGAGTCATTTCATTTTGATAAACTTGATTGATTTTGGCGCTATTATGTAATGAAATCCATGCTTGTTCTTGTGTCATGAAACTAGCTCTCTTTTTTATCTCCTCCGCATTATTACTTGAAGTGTAAAGTGTAGTTTCCATAACCAATCCATTCTTTTTTTTATATGCATCGAGCAACGCATCAGATAATAAACCAACATCAGAATATTCCTGACCAGGTAATTGGTTCGCATCGATCAGTAACCAACGTTCCCTTTTTGCATCATAATTAAGATTAACTGCATGATAATTACTGCTTAAAATCAGCGAGAATGAGAGTTCGCCCAAATTACTTTGCAGTATCTCAAGGTATTTCTTTAATTCATCGCTCTTATAAGATCCTTGATGCACACTTATTCGAACAGGATCGTTATTCTGTCAACACCAATTTAAAATTGATCCCCTTTAGAGAAAACACCAATAAAAATTGATCCCCCTAACGTAAATTTTTTAGCTAACTTATTTTTTCTACCTCCTTATCATTATTAATAACTCCAGATTTAAATTTATTTTTTAATCTGTAACTATTGCCTTTAAATTGTAATATATGAGCGTGATGTAGCAATCTATCAAGTAAAGCAGCCGTTAAAGTTTTATCATCAGCCAATGTTTGGTCCCATTGTCCGAAGTTAAGATTAGAAGTAACGATAATCGATGCTTTTTCATATCGTTGGGCAACAATTTGAAACAAATAATTTGCTTGCACTCTAGTAATTGGTAAATATCCAAGCTCATCAATAATTAATAACTTAGAGTGAGTAGAGACTCTACGCAAACAATCTTTAAGTTTTCCTTGTTTAGCTTGATTTTCAATATTTAGCAGTAAATCAGCGGCACTTGAAAACCTCACTTTAAATCCAGCTTGAGTTGCAGCATAACCTATTGCTATAGCAATATGAGTTTTACCAATTCCAGAAGGACCTAGAAGTACAATATTTTCATGCCTTTCAATAAAGCTAAGAGAAAATAATTCTTTGATTGCTTTTTGTGGTATCCCTGGATTATATTGCAAATCAAACTGCTCTAAAGTTTTGATATAAGGTAATCCTGCTGTTTTTAACATCATTTGTCTGGATTTTAACTTTCTACCCTTATTTTCTTCATCTAATAATTTTTCAAGAAAATCAACATAAGATTGCTCTTGATTTGCTGCAACTTGTGCTAAGTTATTATAACAACTAGCTATATTGTAAAGGCCTAGCTGTTCACACAAAGCTTCTAAGCGTTGTCCTTGAAGAGTCATAAAACACCTCCTACAGACAAAATTGCATCATATAAAGATAATTTATGTTGCAATGAATGGGTATTTTGCTCCATTATATATCTGTGATTTTGGTTTTCGAGAGCCTTATTTATTACCCCATAATTAGTCGAGTAATTATTAGGAATATTTAATAAATATGGCTTCTCTAAAGCCCATCTTTTATATGGGATTTCATTAGTAGTTGCATGTATACGGTGATTTGCAACATCATTTAGCCAGTTAATTGCTGCAATATTTAAAATATCTAAACTTACAAAATCTTTTCCTGCTATAAAAGGATTGTAGAAACTATGACGTATATATGATATTAGTCTTTCTACTTTACCTTTAGTTTGAGGACTATATGGTTGGCAAATACGAGGTACAAATCCATAATGCTTGGCAAAATCATAAAAACTTTGATGTAATCTATGTTTACCTTTACCATAAACATCTCTATTTAAAATTACCGTCTTCATATTGTCATATAAAATATTTTTAGGGACTCCTTCAAAATATTCAAAGGCATCTTCATGACAAGTAATTAAAGTATCTATTTGTTGATTTTCAACAAATTTTACAAAAGCCTGTCTTGAAAAACCTAATACCGCAACAAATGCATAATATCTTTGTCTCTTGTAACTAAAAACCGCGAAATCTACTTGCATTTGTTCACCTGGCTCGGTTTCAAACCTTATTAATGGCCTTGTCTTTGGCATTGGCTTTATACTTTGAAGATAATTTCTTAAGGTTGAAATACCTCCTGTATAACCTATGGATTTTATCTCCAAAAATAATACCGTGGCTGGTAACCAATTAGGATGTGCTTCTTTTACACGGATATTTAAGTAGCTTTTATAGGGTTCTAATTTAGTGACTCGAGAACTTTTTATAACATAACCTATTGGTTTTTTATCTCTTATATATTTACGTATAGTATTTATTGAATGGCCTGTCTTTCTTGATAACTCTTTTAGTCCCATACCTGTTTTATACATCGTTGATAACTCTAACACCTCTATTTCTCCTAACATTTATATCCTCCATTTTCTTAATATGGAGAATTTAGTTAATACAATAGGGGATCAATTTTCAATTGGTGAGGGGGATCATTTTATAATTGGTGGTAACAAACATACCGTATACTTAAATAACTGCATTGAGAGTTTGAAAAATAATCCTAATTCTAATATAGATGAAATAGAAAAAATAATGAGAAAGAATATTCCTCTAACGGCATTAAATACATCTTATTACCCACTTTTAATTAAATCTTTAAAAAAGGAAATTGCAAAAAAAGAAAACTTACAATCTACTACTAGCTCAACTAACTATAATTTTCCTATATTTGTACTTTTTAAATATATTGCCAATATAATTGAAAATATAAGCAAAAAGAAACCTTCAACTGAGTTTAATATAAAAATTAATAACCTAAAGGAAGAACTTATAAATCCTAAGAAAAATATAAAAAAAATAAACGAAGCAACTCAAGCAGTAAAAAATTATTTAATTAAAGAAATAGATTCTTACCTTGCAAATCATCCTGAGGACTTAAAAAACAAAGATAGCCAAAAAAATCAGAAAATCCAAGTAATGAAAAAAATGAGATCATATTTAATAGAAGTTAAACCTAATAACGCTAAAAAGTTATTAGAAGAACTAAAAAATATGACTGATAATACTAGTCAATCAAGATTAAAATTATGGGATAAAGGTTTTCGCTCAAACGTAAGGTTAATAAAAGAAGAGCTAGATCAGTTTATTGAAAATAAAAATACCAAATCACCTAAAAGATAATAAATCAAAACTGCATAATCTCCACCAACAAATCACTTGCCAGCACAGAAACCGCTCTTAATCTGGCAAGTGCTTTATCTCCGGCATTTGCATGCAACAAAACTCCATATTTAGCTGCTCTAAATAAGTCTACTCCCTGCGCAACTAAGCCACTAATTATTCCTGAAAGCAAATCACCCTGACCGGCTGTTGCCATTCCTGGGTTACCGGCTGTAGATTTTATAATATTCTCGCCATCCGAGCTAATTAATGTCTCATGCCCTTTTAATACTATGGTTCCACCAAATTTTTTATATAATTTTTGCAATACATCTATGCGCGAGTTTTGTACCTCTTGTGCGCTTACACCAAGCAATCTCCCTGCCTCTCCTGGATGCGGTGTTAAAATCCAATTATTTTTATATAACTTAGAAATTTTAGCTAAAAGGTTTAAACCATCAGCATCTATGATTTTAGGTATAGATAAATCTATAATTTGCGCGAATAAATTTTCTGACCACTGGCTTGTACCAAGTCCGGGACCAAGTAACACAACTGTTGCACGTTTTAAAATAGAATCTAAAGAAAATTTCTCATCAACTCCATAACACAATAACTCTGGACGTCCACTTACAACTGGAGCAACATGTTCTGGGCGAGTAATCACAGTAACTACACCAGCACCTACGCGCAATGCTCCTTCGGCAGCAATTCTAACAGCTCCTGGCATGCCAAAATCACCTCCTATAACTACGACATGGCCAAACATATGTTTATGTGAATCTGCAGGCCTTACTGGCAAAGGAGATTTTAAATCAGCAAAACTTACGCTTGTAATATTAACCATATCACTTAAAGGCCTGACGCATACCCAATGTTTCTGGAATTTGGCTAATCATTGATGAACCTAATCTCCCAGCAAAACGCTCGATAAAGCTATGTTTTTCAGTATAATCTACGGCTGTTTCTACTTTAATAATATCCCTCATTAACTGCCCACTACTGGCGAAACCATCAATTAAGCCTAATTCTTTAGCCTGCGTACCAGTCCAGACTAAGCCTGAAAATAATTCATCATTAGATTTTAGGCGATTACCACGGCCTTTTTTAACCTGTTTAATGAATCTATCATGAATTAAATCTAACATTACCATTAAATCTTTTTCTTGCTCAAGATTCTCAGGAGAAAATGGGTCCATAAAACCTTTGTTATTACCTGAAGTTTTTAAACGCCGACTAATACCAAACTTCTCCATGGCACCAACAAAACCAAAACCATTATAAACAACCCCAATTGAGCCAACAATACTTGCTTGATTTGCATAAACTTCATCGGCTGCGCTTGCCACATAATATGCAGCAGAAGTACAAGAATCTACGCATACGGCGTATGTTTTAACTTCTGGATATTTCTTTTTAAAATAACGCACCGCATTATACATATAATCAGCCTGAACAGGACTACCTCCAGGACTATCAATGCGTAAAATCAACGCTTTTAATCCTTTGTTTTCATAGGCAGACGTCAAACTTTTCATAAATATATCCGAGCTTGACATCTGTGGTGTATCCATAATCTCACCTTTGATATCTATTAAGCCAACATGTGGTTTAATTTTATTAGCCGCATCTTCCATACGATCAAGACTTGCGATGCCAATTAGAAAAGCTATGATAAGAAAAAAAACTATCCGTTTAAACCAACGCGAGCGACGCTTACGTTTTTGTTCTTTAAAATATTCAGATACAATCTTTGTTAGCAAAGCTTGAGAATTATTTTCTGCATTTAGTGATTGTTCCATATTAATTACTTGTTTTATTTAAAATAATCCCCATCTTACTGCATATACAATGTTATTTAAAGACCCTAAAGTTTAAATTTGAGGAGTATAAAAAATGAGAATGGATAAGCTTACCTCTAAATTTCAAATGGCTATTGCTGATGCACAATCTATTGCTATTGGTCAAGAAAACAACTTTATTGAACCAGAGCATTTAATGAAAGCTCTGCTCGAGCAAGAAGGCGGAACTTGTAGACCTTTACTTACTAAATCTGGGGCGAATGTACCAGAATTATTAGTGCTATTAGATGAAGCTATTGATAAATTTCCAAAAGTATCTGGTAATGCTGGGGAAATACACATTTCTAACAGTTTAAATAAAATTTTAAATATTACAGACAAATTGGCACGTGATCGTCAAGATCAATATATATCTAGCGAGCTATTCATCCTTGCAGCTTTTACTGAAAATGGCTCCCTTGCTAAAATTTTTAAAAACTCTGGTGTAAACGAAAAAGCCATTGATAAGGCAATCAATGACTTACGCAAAGGTGAAAAAGTATCTGATCCTAATGCTGAAGAACAAAGACAAGCTTTAGAAAAATACACTCAAGATTTAACTGCCAAAGCTGAGATGGGTAAATTAGATCCTGTAATTGGACGTGATGATGAAATTCGTCGCACCATTCAAGTTTTACAAAGGAGAACTAAAAATAACCCTGTATTAATTGGCGAGCCAGGTGTTGGTAAAACCGCTATAGTTGAAGGTCTGGCAAATAGAATTGTCAATAATGAAGTTCCAGAAGGACTTAAAAACAAACGATTATTATCACTTGATATGGGAGCATTAATTGCCGGAGCAAAATATCGTGGTGAATTCGAAGAGAGGCTTAAAGCTGTATTAAATGATTTGGCCAAACAAGAAGGCCAAATCATCCTATTTATTGATGAAATACATACTATGGTAGGAGCTGGTAAAGCTGAAGGTGCAATGGACGCTGGCAATATGTTAAAGCCCGCCCTTGCTCGTGGTGAATTACACTGCATTGGCGCAACAACTTTAGATGAATATCGTAAATATATTGAAAAAGATGCGGCACTTGAAAGACGTTTTCAAAAGGTCTTAGTTGATGAACCAAACGTTGAAGATACTATTGCGATTTTAAGAGGTCTTAAAGAACGCTATGAAATCCATCATGGTATAGAAATAACTGATCCAGCAATTGTTGCAGCCGCAACTTTATCGCACCGTTATATTACTGATCGCCAACTACCAGATAAAGCTATTGACTTGATTGATGAAGCTGGCAGTCAAATTCGCATGGAAATTGATTCTAAACCAGAAAGCTTAGATAAGTTAGACAGAAGACTTATCCAACTCAAAATCGAGCGTGAAGCCTTAAGAAAAGAAAGTGATGAAGCTTCCAAACAACGCCTAGAAGATCTCCAAACT
This sequence comes from Gammaproteobacteria bacterium, assembly GCA_030427555.1. Taxonomy (GTDB): domain Bacteria; phylum Pseudomonadota; class Gammaproteobacteria; order Legionellales; family Legionellaceae; genus 2-12-FULL-35-11. The sequence continues at coordinate 7,458 of JAUIBC010000052.1, forward strand.
AATATTAACGAACTTGAGAAAAAATATAGCGATCTAAATGAATTATGGATGTCAGAAAAAGCATCTCTTCAAGGGACAAGTCATATCAAAGAAGAATTAGAAAATGCTAAAACCGAGCTTGAAACAGCTAGACGCGCCGGTGATTTAGGTAGAATGTCTGAAATCCAATATGGAATTATTCCAGACTTAGAAAAAAAATTAGCAAATGCATCTAAAAACAATGAAACAGAAACCAAGCTTGTGCGCAATAAAGTAACACAAGATGAAGTGGCAGAAATTGTTTCCAAATGGACTGGCATTCCTGTTGCCAAAATGCTTGAAGGAGAAAAAGAGAAGCTCCTAAACATGGAAAAGGTACTTCATAAACGCTTAATCGGCCAAAATGAAGCCGTTGACGCAGTCGCAAATGCTATTAGGCGTTCTAGATCAGGACTATCTGACCCTAACCGCCCTGTTGGTTCTTTCTTATTTTTAGGCCCAACCGGTGTTGGTAAAACTGAATTATGTAAATCTCTTGCAGAATTCCTCTTCGATAGTGCAGAATCAATGGTACGAATCGATATGTCCGAATTTATGGAAAAACATTCTGTGGCACGCTTAATTGGTGCGCCTCCTGGCTATGTTGGTTATGAGGAAGGCGGATATTTAACTGAAGCTGTACGTAGGAGACCTTATTCCGTATTATTATTAGATGAAATAGAAAAAGCGCATCGTGATGTATTTAATATTTTATTACAAGTATTAGATGACGGTCGCTTAACTGATGGCCAGGGACGTACTGTTGATTTTCGTAATACCGTTATTGTCATGACTTCAAATTTAGGTTCAAATCTTATTCAAGAAATGGGAACTAAAAATAGCTATGAAGAAATCAAATCAGCAGTAATGGAGATGGTTGGTCAAGAGTTCAGACCTGAATTTGTAAATCGAATTGATGAGTGTGTTGTATTTCATGCCTTAACCAAAGAGCAAATAGGTGCGATTTCATTAATTCAAATAGCTCATCTTGAAAAACGCTTAAATACGCAAGATATTACGCTTGATATCTCAAAAGAAGCGATTGATTTCTTGGCAGAAAATGGCTTCGATCCTGTCTATGGAGCGCGTCCTTTAAAAAGAACTATTCAGCAAAAATTAGAAAACCCTCTTGCCGAAGCTCTTTTACAAGGGCACTTTAAAGCTGGAGATAAGATAACAATCACGGTAAAAGATAATAAATTAGTATTTAATAAATGAAATTAAGCCAAATTAGAATAGTATTAGTCGCAACAACTCACCCTGGTAACATTGGGGCGAGTTGTCGGGCGATGAAAAACATGGGGATTGAAAATTTATATTTGGTTAACCCAAACTTAACCCCATTTCATCAAGCTCATGATATGTCATCTGGCGCTGATGATTTATTAACTAATGCTAAAATAACTAATTCTCTAAGTGAAGCTTTGCAAGGCTCAAAGCTAGTATTTGCCACTAGTGCTCGCCCAAGAGATATATCTTTACCTGGCTTCATGCCAAGAGATTTTGCAAATTATGTTGCCACATTTGATGATGAAACTAAAGTTGCAATTATTTTTGGTCGTGAACATGCAGGCCTGACTAATGAAGAATTATTACATGCTCAATATCATATTAATATTCCTAGTAACCATGAATTTAGCTCTTTAAATTTAGCACAAGCAGTGCAAATTATTTGTTATGAATTACGCATGCAACTTTTATCTCCAACAGTAAATGTGCAAACCAAACAAAACTCTTTGGCCGCACATGAAGATTTAGATAATTTTTACACACATTTAGAGAAGGTATTAACCAAAGTTGAATTTCTTAAACCAGAAAATCACAAGCGTATTATCCAAAAATTAAAAAGACTTTTTAATCGAGCTCAACTTGAAAGTATAGAAATTAATATCTTACGTGGTATATTAAAATCAATCGAAAAATCAATAAACTAATTATGACTAAACTCCCAATTTATCTTGATTACATGGCAACTACGCCAATAGACGCAAAAGTTATCCCTAAAATGTTAGATTGTATGGGATTCGACTCTAACTTTGGTAACGCATCATCTATACAACATATATATGGGCAAAAAGCCGCTACGATTATTGCTGAATCACGCGAAACAATAGCTCAAACAATCGGAGCAGAAGCAGATGAAATTATATTTACCTCTGGCGCAACAGAATCTAATAACCTAGCAATTATAGGCGCTGCTAAATTTTATAGTAGAAAAGGAAAACACTTAATCACCATGCAAACCGAACATAAATCTTGTTTGGCTGCTTTTGAAAAACTTGAAAAAGATGGATATCAAGTCACATATTTGAAACCCATGACAAATGGTCTTTTAGATCTTGAAGAATTAAAATCAACAATCCGTGATGATACAGTTTTAGTTTCAATTATGCATGTTAATAATGAAATTGGCTGCATTCAAAACATCCATGAAATAGGCAATATTTTATCTGGAAAAGGCATAATTTTTCACGTTGATGCGGCACAAAGCGCAGGCAGACTCCCAATAAATCTTGGAGAATTAAACGTACATTTGATGTCCCTTTCGTCACATAAAAATTACGGACCAAAAGGCATAGGAGCATTGTACATCCAACAAAAACCTCGCGTAAGAATTGAAGCCCAAACTTATGGCGGTGGACAAGAAAAAGGGATAAGATCTGGAACTATGCCAACCCAACAAATTGCTGGAATGGCAGAAGCATTTAAAATTAGCGAAAATCTTCGTGAAACGGAACAAAAACGAATAAAATATTTACGTGATGAACTTTGGACAGGAATTAAAAATCTTACGCATATCAAACTTAACTGTGATTTTGCACATTCAATTTCAGGGATAATTAATTTTAGTATAGAGGGAGTAGATGGCGCAGCATTATTAGAAGAACTAAATCAACTAGCACTATCAACTATGTCAGCTTGCGCCGTATCAAGTAACACAAGTTCCTACGTATTAAAAGCCATTGGCATATCTGATGAATTAGCTAAAAGCGCGATAAGGCTATGTGTTGGCAGATTTACTACCCAAGAAGATATCCATAAGAGCATTGATATTATTAATAAAGCTTATCATAAATTATCATCATAAAAGTTGCATTTTGGCTTTTTTTCTGTTTATCATGCGCTGATATTAAAAACATAATATAAATAGAATAAAAGGTGGTAAAATGTCTTATCTAAAACTACATGACTTTATAGATGCAAAAATAGAAAACTTAAAAAAAGCAAATCAGCATGAGCACCATATTGCTGTAAAACAATCTGCTAATTTAGCAATAAGCTATCCAAGCATTAAAATAGGCCTACAATTATCACTAGCTTTTGTACGCCATTTACTAAGTTTAATTAAAAATGCAATTTTATTTACACTATATTTTACAGCATGTATGTTAACGGTGATTCCATTTTTTAATCCAACGTTAAAAGAAATAGAAAATGGAAAAGACTTAACATTAAGCGCA
>JAUIBC010000053.1 GCA_030427555.1 Gammaproteobacteria bacterium
GGAAAATTCTGTTTTGAAATAATCAGTTTTAAGGGTCGGAATATCAGAGCCTTGTTGTTTAGCAAAAAATTCAGGTGGCATATATTCACGTGTGCCACGACCAGTTGGTAGAGGATTTGTAACTAAAAAAGCATCATCCCAATCAATAAATGTAACTATAAACGAACTGTTTGCAGCTATTTTTACGCATATGTTTGGGGATTTAATGTCAGTATGTACTTTTTTCTTATAGTACAGTTCTTCAAGATAATATTCGAGTATGGCTTTTACAAGGTTATCTTTTAAGCGATTATCATTTAATAAAAAAGTATTATTTTTAACAAATTCAAATAAATTTGGCCCTGCATCATGTGTAATATCTATTCTTTTTATTTCTTCGCAATTATTACTTATTTTTTTGCGCCTAAAAATTGAGTGTCCAACATAAAGTTTAGGGGCGTACTCCTTGGTGTCATTACGTGTAAAACGTGGATTTTGTTGGCACATTAGCTCAAAATCTTCTGGTTTGTAAAATGAAGAAGATCTTTTTAAATAATATTTTTGTCCACTTTTATCAACAGCTTGTTTTACTGCTGTATGTAATAGATGATAATTAGCATTGACGCATGAATTTTGTTTACTAATATCTAAAGTTGATCTTTCTAAATTATCATTATCAGAGCCATCATTATCAGAGTCATCACTATCAGATATTATGTCTTCTATATCTTGGTTGTATTCCTTTAGATGAAAATAATACTTACCATTCAACCATGTTGCAGAATGTAACATTGGGTCATTAGAATAAGGTTTGTGTATTGGTATCTGAACTATATCACCATTATATGGTATGACATAGATACGTGAATCATCTTTTTGGTATATACTTCTTTTTTTTGATATTTTAGTTCCATCTGGGACCATCCTTTCAGGAAAAAATATATTAGCATTTTCAATGCCAATATATTTTTCCGGATTATTAAAATAATCTGTCATGGCTCTTTTTTCATTTGGAGTAATGGTTGGTGACATTCAATAACTTTCTATATAATTAGATGTGCTTTTATTATATTGTATGATTATATTTTCGTCAATAATTGTGCTGGTATATTTTTATACTTATATACATATATCTTTTGGTATAGATATTACGGTTTATTAATGTTACTTTCTTGATTTTCAGTTGTTTGTATAAGTTTATCGTTATCTGATTTTTTATATTCTTGTAATCTTTCTTTTAGGGAGTTATTTTTTAAAATAGTATTTTCCTTAATAGTGTTTTTTCTCATGTCTAAGCTATTGGTTATATAATCTTTTATCATTTGAGTTTCATTTGGGTATAGTATTTTAACAGCATCATAAGCTAACAATAGGTTATTAAGAACGCGTAAAGCTGGTACCGCTTGTTTAGCTATCTTTCCTGATGTGTTTAATATTTTACAGAAGTTCTCTAATTGTTTAGGATCAATTTTTGAACTTAATACTTCTGTTATACTTGGACCTAGAGCTTTTTGAATGAATTCAGCTGTTTTTTTTAAATTCTTGATTTCTTTTTGATTTTGTTTATAGGTATCATGTGATGATGATAAATTTTCTTTTAATTTCTCTATTTCTTCTTTTGATGAGTTTTGTATTTTTTGATAAACATCACGAGTAACGTTTCCTATCATCTCTTCTGCGCGCTCTTGTTTTTCTTTTTGTGCTTGGTTGAAATTATTTATAAAACTAATAGTTGCTTCTTTAGCTATTTTTGATATATCGACAGATTGTATATTGATAGGTGGTTTTTCTACTTTAGTTGATATAGCTAACCATTCTCTACGCGCGCCTAAATTTAAATTATTAATGGCAGTGGTCTTTATGCGCATACCGGTATTTATACCTTCAGAGCGAAGATCCATTTTTAATGTTGTTTTAATTCCAGACTTTATAATTTGTTCGGTAATTTTTCTTTGCGCCATAATAGCCCTACAATGTACTATTAATTAACTAATAGTACATTAATAAGAATATAACAAGCTAAAAATCTCTCATGTAGATCTTAAAATAAATTATTGGATTAAAAATAAATGTCTTTGTTTTTATTAAAAACTCTTATGTTAATATTTTTTTGCGGTGTATAGTGTGAATTTTGTTTTTAAAAAATTGTTATAACCTGAATTCGATGAAAAACCACTAATTCCCGCGCATGCGGGAAACCATTTCAAAATTACGCATCATGCCATTTTTTAGATAGATTACCGCCTGCGCGGGAATGACAAAAGCACAAAATAACTTTAAATGTAACAAACGAATATAATTAATTATATATTAAATTTTCATTGAACTCAGTTTATAAATACTGTTAGGGATTGCTAAACATATGGCTCAAATTTTCCGTTGTTAGAGGATGCATTAAGAAAAAGATAATTTATTTACCTCTTCTTCAATTTCATCTTGTTCGGCTAATTCGAATAATATTTTTGTTAAGTGGCTGTTATTTTTTATCTTATTTATATTATTATGAAGCCTATACATTCTTAGTTTTTCTTTGAGTTCTATCTTGCGATTTAATGAGTCAATTTTACTTTCCCATAATTCATAAGTTAAACCTGAATCTTGATATTCTTCTTTGTTTGGAATTAGACGTATTTGTTTCATTTCTGCAAATGTAACTTTTTTCGTTCTAGTAGGTGATAAATTATTTGTTGATGCAGTAACACTATTTGGTGAACTTGCATATTCAGTATTATCTTCATTATGTGTTATGCTTTTAAAAAATCCGACATTCTTGTTATTTGAATCTATTGTCCTGTTGCGTGGACGATGCCTAACAATGGCTTCTCGATATGCTTGCGAGTTTTTTTTGAACATGTTTGTTAAATCGTATTTAATCATGGGCAAATTATATCACACTATGTTCTAATAAAAACATACAATAATAATTATTTTTTTATCTGCTACGAAGCTACATATCCTGTGATTGTTGATTATATATTTGATAAATGTAAAATTAGCGACTGGTGATGTATGAAAACTTAGGATAACTTTGAAAATTAAAAGTTTTTTAAAAATATTTTATCTATTTATAATAATTGGTATCGTCTTATTTTACGTTGGTTTTAAATATATTAATTTAAAACCAACGCGAGAAATAGCTATTACTATTGATGATTTACCTTTTGTTGGGACAATTACTGGTGTTAGTGATGAGTTTTGTAATAATTGTATGACAGAAATTGCAAATACATTAGTTAAATATAAGACTCCAGCTATAGGTTTTGTGATTGGAAATAGATTAAGACCAGGTTTGACCCCGCAAATTAAACTATTCCAAGATAATGGATTTTTGTTGGGTAGTCATTCTTTTTCACATGTTCATCCACAGCAAGTTTCAGTTGCAAAATATATTGAGGATATTGATAATGCCGACAAAATATTATCTACCATTATTTCTACTCCTAAATACTATAGATACCCATATTTATCGAAGGGTAGGTGGTATGAGAGAAAAGATATTGTTAACTATTTAGTTAGTCATGGTTACAAAGAGGCTCCAGTCACGATTAATAGTAGAGACTATATTTATAATCAACGTTTTTTAGTATTAATGCAAAATAAAACAACCTTTAATCTTAATGATCCCAATTTCATTCGTTTGAAAAAAGAATATTTGGATTTTGTTTGGCAGCAAACTTTAAATGCCGAAAGAAAAAACAGGTGGTTATCTATTTTTAGCAATAAAAATAACCGACAAATTTTATTATTGCATGCAAATGAATGGAATAGTGTGACTTTAGATAGCCTTATTAATATGTATGAAAATCACGGGTATGTTTTTATTTCATTGAACAGAGCTTTATAATAAGCTTTGTTCACATTTATAATAAAATAATTCTCGACTAGCAACATTTGAGGTTTTTTGGCGTATACAGTTTTTGAAGTATTTTTCTAGACATAATTTATGGTCATAAAAATCAAGAAAACCTATATTTTTTAAACCATTTTTATTAATCTCATTTTTTAGCTCCGGATACCAGAATTGATAAGTATTCTCATCACGATCGCAGTTTATACTATAAATAATTGGTTTTGATTGTAAAAAGAAAAGGCCACGGGCTTCTGTCCAACCTGGATTTATAACAATTTTAGGTTGTTTTGGATAATCTATATTAAATTGGTTAATTAATTTGAAAAAGATAAAATTTTCTGATGGTATAAAATGTAAACAAGTATTTAATAGGATTAAAAAGCTTATTACAGTATTAATACTGATATAGCTATAAATTATAGGTAAAATTTTGTTATCTTGTTGTATAACCCAACCGATTAAAAGAGAGCTTGTTAATAAATATTGTGCAAGCCATGTATTGCGAATATTAGTTATAGAAGACAGTAAAATGTATGTTGTAATAAAACCAATTGTTAATATTAGTAATAATTTAATTATGTTATTACCGCGTGATTTCGGTTGTATTAATGCTAATATTGGGGCAAATAGCATTAAGTTTAATGATGGTAGTATTTTGCCTATAAATGTTTTTAATAATAATACCAAGCCCTGAGATTGTGTAGTTGAACGATGGCTATTTAATTGATATAAAACAGACACCCAATCGTGTTGAATATTCCAAATAATTACCGGTGAAAAAATTACTAATATTATAAATATTGTTAGATAAAAATGTTTGCTTTTAAATAAGCTTATATAAGTCGAAGATAAGATAAATATTAACAAGCATGCTATTAATATTATTCCTGTATATTTAGATAGTAATAAAAATCCAAGAGAAATACCTATAAAAGATAATATTCTGAAATTGTCTTCTTTTAAGGTTGGATTTAACTTTAAATATATTATTGTATAATAAATGCTGCAAATCCAAAAAAATGTTAATGGTGTATCATATGTTACTTGTACTAACATGTCTTGAGTAACTAAAGGTGAAGTAAGCCAGAGTAGGGTGGTTAGGTAAGAGTTCTTTTTATCTAAAAATAAAGATGCTGTTTTATAAATAATGTACGTTGTAAGTATGGTAAATGTTATTGCAATTAAATGTAGCGAAAATAGCGAATGGCCTAAAATGTTGGTAATTATCCAAATTATATAAGCGATTAATGGTGGTCCATCATAATAAGATAAATCTAAATGTCTACTCCAATCCCAATAATAATATGTGTCAAAACTTAGTATGCTAAAAGGTGAAATAGCACATGCTATTAACAAATAAAAAAATATTATTTTTTTAGAAGATATATTTTTACTAATGACTTTTTGCATTGAACCTCGTTATAAAGCTTTTATATATTAACGGAATAAGAAATAAAGTTAATATCGTTGATGCAAAAGATCCAAAAATCAAAGAAATAGCAAGTCCACCGAAAACAGGATCAGATAGCATAACCGAAGAACCTAAAATAATAGCAAGAGCTGTTAAAATTATTGGTAATATTCGTTCAGTGCCAGCAGCAATAACAGCTTCTTTTAATGGAAATCCGGAGCGTTGATGTTCTATTATAAAATCTATAAGGAGCAAAGAATTACGTACAACTATCCCAGCTAAAGCAATAACACCTATCATTGATGTTGCTGTAAATGGTTGCCCCATTAACCAATGGCCAGGAAATACACCAATTATAGTTAGCGGTATTGCCCCCATGATTATTAATGGAATAAAAAATGATTGATAAAATGCGGTTAAAAGAACATAAATTAGAATTATAGCCACTATAAATGCGGCGCCTAAATCACGAAATACATCTAGTGTTAGGCGCATTTCACCAAACCATTGTAGTTGATAATTATTAATATTATTTGGTAAGACTTTTTTAAATCCTAAATTATTAACAGCTAATTTTTTCTGATTTATAGATATATTTTTTAATATATTTGTGGCTGTGATTACTGCATAAGCAGGACTAGAACCTAAAATTTCTCCGGTTATGTAAACAACTGGAAATTGATCTTTAGTATAAATAGGTTTTTGCTTTGTTTGTTGTTTAAACTTAGCTATTTTTGCTAAAGGAATTAATTCGCCAAGTTTGTTTTTTATAAGTAGATTATTTAAGATTTTAAAGTTATTTCTGGCGTTTTTAGGAAGGCGTAAAATAATTTTTTCTGGATCTCTCATATCAAATTTATGGATATTACCAATATTGGTACCTTTAAAATAAGTTGCTATGTTTTGCGCAACTAAAGTAGGGGAGAGGCCAGATAATATAGTTTTATCATGATTTAGTTCGATAATATATTCATCTACGTTTTCTGTAACGGAATTATCGATATTTATCATGCCATAAATATGAGGAAAAATCTTTTTAGTGATTTTTTGAGCTAGATTTTGCATGTTTTTGTAGTTATCGCCAAAAATACCGGCCTCCATTTGTGATCTTACCGGTGGTCCTGGAGGACTTTCAAATAGCTTTATATGTGCATTAGGATATTTTTGCTGTATGTTTGCAAGAGATTTATATATATGCTCGCCAACTTCATGAGATTTTATTTTTCTATGATGTTTATTCGTTAAATTTATTCTTATCTGGCTAAAATTGCTACCTTTTTGTAGCATATCACCTCTAACCATTGCGGCAAAATCTTCAGGAGCTGATTCGCCTAAGTATATTGTATAATCGCTTATTTCAGGGAAAGTATTAAGAGTTTTTACTATTGGTTTAATTATTTTTTTTGTTTGGTTGGTATTTGCATTTGCGCCAGCATTAATTTCAAGTAATAAGGTGTTAACATTATCATCTGGTAGCATTTTCAACTCAACACCAAAGGGACTTAAAGGCCCATTAGTGCCATTTGTGCGTATAAATTGCCAGGCAGGTTGTAACATTACAATAATTAGTAACGATATAATTAATAAGTAGAAACTATAACGATAAAATCTTTTGTTTAAAAGAGCTCTGAATATGTATAAATAAAACCTTTGTAACCATGAGTGCTCATTAGAATTCCGTAAGTCATTCTTCGCTAATGACTTTTCCGCTTTTTTCCTTAACCAACGATAAGCAAGATAAGGAACGACAGTATATGCAATAATAAGAGATATAAGCATTGCTAGTGGGGCGTTAAAAGGGATCGGCGCCATAAATGGCCCCATCATTCCAGTTACGAACCCCATAGGTAATAATGCTAATATTACCGTGAAAGTTGCAATTATGGTTGGCTTTCCTATTTCGTTGGCAGCGAAAATTACTAATTTATTAAAATTATCTTGAGCTCCTTTTATAATATGCCGATGAATGTTTTCTATAACTACAATACTATCATCTACTAATAAACCTAAAGATAAAATTAAAGCAAATAAAGTAATGCGGTTAATAGTTTGGCCAAAGAGCCAACCTATTCCTATTACCATAAATAATATTAAAGGGATAGAAAAAGTTACAATTGACGCCTCACGCCAACCGAGAAAAACTAATAAAAGTATTACAACCGTTGCAATTGCTATGCCTAAATGCTCAATTAAAGTATTTACGGCATCATCTGCTTCTGCACCATAATTTCTAGTTATAGATATGTTCACGCTTTTTGGAATAATATCCGTTTGCTTAATTGTTTCTAACTTTGTAAGAATAGATTTTGCTACATCAACACCATTACTGCCTTTTTGTCTAGCAATAGCAATTGTAACAGCTGGTGTTAAATTAGACTTATGATTAAATTTACTTCCTATGCCATAAGAAAAATAAGAAAAGATATCTTCGTTTTCTGGACCATACTCAATGGTTGCAATATCTTTTAAAAATATAGGTCTAGCTTTATCAGTGCCAACGATTATATTACCCACGTCTATATCAGAGATGAGTTGTCCTTTTATTCTTAAAGGAATTTTCTGTAGGTTTTTTTCAATTAAACCTGCATCTAAACTAATATTATTAATTGCTAAGGCATCTTGGATTTCATTAATAGCAATAGCATGACGCACCATCTTTTTAGGATTAATCCAAACTCTTAATGCTTTAGGAGAAGAACCCATTACCCAACTTTTACCAACTTGGGGTATTGTACGCAATTGTTCTAATAATTGCACAGCAACTTTTCTTAACTCAATTTCTGGAATATTGTCTGAATGTAAAGTTAAAGTAACTAGTGGAACATCATATAGGCTTATAGATTGTATGAGTGGCATAAGTGTTCCAGAGGGCATTTTATCTAGATTACTATTAATTTGGTTATACACTTTAACCAGACTCTCCTCTTCATTTTTATTGACTTTAAATCTTACAGTAACAATTGCACCGTCATTTGTTGCCATACCAAACGTATGTTCCACTCCTGGAATTGAAGCCATTAAACCTTCTAGTGGCCTTACAATTTGATGCAGGATTTCATCAGTACTACTGCCAGGTCTGCTAACCGATATATTTACCACTGGGACTATGATTTCTGGATTATAAGTACGAGGAGTAGATTTTATAGCTAATATTCCAAATAAAGTAATACATATAATAAGTAAAAGAGTAAACTTAGAATTAATAAATTGTTTTGTTAATAATCCAGCGCTGTTTAAGTCAATTTTATTATTTTTCATTACTTGAAATAGGCTCCAGTTGATTCATTAACATTAAAAATCGAGCTTTAGCTAATTTTTGTGCATATATTGCTTGCTCAGCTTGGGCTTCTGCCTGAGTTAATTTAATTTGGCTATCTAATAACGAGCTTAACGGAGCTAATCCTCTACCAAATCTTTGGCGTAAGCTTATTAAAATATGGTTTGCCTTAGTCGCAATAGTTTTATTTGCAGTATAATTATTTTTTGCTTGCTCCTCTGAGCGGATTATTTGTTGCAAATGTAGGCGTAAGTTATTGCGTTGTTCATCAAGTTCGAATGTTGCTTTTTTCGCTTCAGCAAAAGATTTTTGCACAGCGCCTTTGATTTCTCCGCCAGTAAATAATTTCCAATCTAATCCTAATGATATAACGTTAGATGGTAAACCACTGCCTAAATTTGGCCCATTCCACATTTGACGTACTAGTAAATTTATTTGTGGCTTATAGGCTGATTTTGAAACTAAGATTTCTGCTTTTTGTGATTTAATCTTGGATTCAGCAATATGCAATTGCGCGTTTCTTTTTATTGCTTCTTCAATTAAGTGCTTGCTGTTAAAAAAGTTATTATTTAAAACAACCGGCACATCAGGTTCCCATGAACTATTAGGGCAACCCAAGAGCACTCTAAATTGATCTAATTGATTTTGCATTTGTATGTTTGCATCATAAAGAGCTGTTTCAGCCGCATTCAAATAGCTTTTGGCTAATAATACGTCGCTTTCTAAAGTAATTGCTTGATTAAGTAACTCTATAGTTATATTTAAATATTCTTTGGCAGCATTAACATTTTCCTTTGCTATATTAATTAGTCGCATTGCAATCAATGTTCCTTCATATGCTTGTAAAATCTCAAATGCTAGTTGATTTTTAGTAGACGTATTTCCATTTTGCGCGGAAACAAGAGACTCATATGCTTTAGCACGTTGAGCCTGGATTTTACCACCAGAATAGACAGGCATTACTAATTTGAATGCTGTATAAAAATTATTATAATATCCAGGATGGTTAAGCGCGGTTGGCTTTACGTTTAAAGAATTAGGCCCGGTAAATTGTTGGGCACCAAAATCAGCAAAAGATACATTACCTTGACTTAGTCTGTATCCAAAAACATTTAGTGGATTATCACTGCGTGTCCCATTAAACTCTAAACTAACGTGAGGCCATTGCATTCCTTTTGTTTCTATTATTTCTGCATTTGCTTGTTCGATAGATATAAAACTAATTCCTATTCTTGGATTATTAGCTAAAGCTATTTTATAGGCTTCGTAAAAGTTAATTTTTTGTTTGTTATGAGCATTAGATGGAAAAAAGCAAAAAAATAAACTTATAAAAGTTATAATTTTAATTAGTTTATTATAAAAAGAATCCATTCCTTACCTTAAATTTACTGTTTATATAAAATAAATAACATATTGCATTGGCAAAATTACAGGGGCTTATATTGCACTATGATTGTTATTTAAAATAATGAAATTGTCCATAGTGTCGTTAATTAAAGGAAGTTAATTAAATTACACAATAATTATTTTTTTAACAATAAAATCATAATTTATTTTTAAATAATTTTACACAAATAGTTAAATTTATGTTACAATAATGATCACTAAATTTTCTTTGTAATTTATATGCAACTAGAGTCAGAATTTCGATTAGCTTTTAAGCTAACGACCCCTACATTGTTTGCTCTTATACCACTTGGTATGCTTTTTTCTATTCTTTGGATGAAAGCTGGATTTCCTGGATTTTGGGCTCCAATTATGAGTATGTTTGCATATGCTGGAGCAATGCAATTAATAGCATTATCTATGATGCAAGATAACGCTAGTATTCTTTCTATATTATTGGCAGTGATTTTTATAGGCGCTAGAAATACATTTTATGGATTAAGTCTTATTGAAAGATTTAAAAGTAAGCCTAAACTTGTTCGTTTCTTTTTAATATTTGGTTTAATAGATTCAACATATGGGGTTTTAAGTATAAATCCAGAAAATCCTAAATATAATGATACAAAATTCTGCTTATATACAACTATGCTACCATATATATATTGGGTTTTGGGAACAATTATTGGCACACTTTTATTTGTAAAAATCCCAATAAACCCTAATATTGGATTTATGTTAGTTTGCTTTTTTATGGTAATCGCTTTAGATTTATTTATGATTAGCCGAGATATTCTAAGTTTAATTATACCAGTAGTATTAACACTTATAAGTTTTGTAATTTTACCGCAGCAATATTTTATATTATCTATTATATTTTCTATAATTTTCATTCATTTTAATGAAAATTATAGAAATAAAAAATTGCA
>JAUIBC010000054.1 GCA_030427555.1 Gammaproteobacteria bacterium
ATTAACATAAGCTCGCATATTCCAAGAGCCATTTGTCAATGCAATCCGCGTGTCAATAAATTCAACATAGCCTGCATTTTTAATTTTTTTACCGCTCGCAAGCTCGATATCAATTGGGAATTTTGCATCTTGCGGGATACTAAGATTATTGTTTAACATCCCCTCTTCTATATCCAAACGTTGATTATCCGGCATTGAAAAGAGTAAATACATATTGTTAACTGAGTTAATTTTATTTAATACTGTTTTAAAAGCTGTAACCATTGTACCAACCGTTACAATCCTTTCGGCAATATATCCATCAGCTGGAGAACGAACTAAACAATAACGTAGACTTAATTTAGTACGTCCAATATTTGCTTCATCTGTCTCAACATTACCAACAGCCGCCATGTATCTAATTCGTTGTATTTCTAACGCCTGTTTAGATACCGCCCTATCTTTATATAATTTCTGATAACGTTCATAAATTATTTTTAAATTGTCACGCGCGGCTTTGTCTTTGATCAACTGCCCTTCATAGCCTTTTAAATTCCATTTAAAAGGACGTGGATCCACCTTATAAAGCGGCTGCCCTTTGGTAACGTATGTTCCCTCTGTATAATATTTTTTATATATTACCCCACTAATCCTTGGTATAACCTTATAATCAACCAATCCTTGAACAAATGCAGGATAATTTAAAACGTATTCAATATTTTTAGGTTTTACTTTACGCGCATTAACATGCGATAAAGGATCGTCCTTATGCTTTTTATCGGAGCAGGCAAGTAAGATAACGCTTATTATTGTTATTATTAAAAATTTCTTCATGCTTCTTTTGTCATACATTTATAGGCATAACCACCACCTAAATCTTGATATAATTGAACAATAGTTATCAACTGTGCAATCTTTGACTTAGTTAATTCAATTGCCGCATTATCCATATTAATTTTATTAACTAATAATCTTGGATAACTATACAGTCCTTCCTGAAAACTACTTTCAGCTAAACGATATGCTTCATTACTACTAGAATAATTTTTACCTTGCGCCGTTAGGTTTTCATAATATTTTTGATGAGCAGATAAGTCATCATCTACTGACTTAAATGCAGCGCGAATAACTTGTACATATTCATGATAAGCCGCATATCTTTTACCTGTTGCAGATTTAAAACGTCCTGGATATTCAGGCGCGATTACTGGCATAACGTTTTTAAATAAGTAATGAAAATAGTCTTTATTAGCCGCAAAAAGTCCGCTTAATTCTCTAGTACCACTGGCTGCGATACTAGTTAAAGAAATACTTGGGAAAAAGGTTGAAGTTACAACTCCAACATCCGCATTAGCAGCAATAAGCTTATGCTCAGCGCCACGCACATCTGGTCTATTTCTAAGTACTTGTGAAGGTAAATTAGATGGAATAATTCCATCACTTTTTAAGTCCATAAATTTATGCCTAACACCCAAATCCCCTGGGTTTTCATTCAATATAAGTTTCAGTGCATTCCTTGATACGATAACATTATTTTCAATAATTGGTAACTCAGCATTAGCTATTTCATACTGTTGAACATACTTTTGCAAACTGTATAACGAAATTAAACCACGCTGATATTGTTCTTTTGCAAATTCTAATAATTTTTTATTATCAGCAACTAATTGCTTTTGTTGGTTCAACAAATGTGACTGCCCTAAATAAGTGAAATACCCTGCAGCTGTTTGACTAATAACACTTAATGCAACCGCATCTTTAGTATCAGCAGCCGCAACAACCCGAGCCTTAGCTGCTTCACTAGAACGCAAATATTGAAATAAATTCAAAACATAGTCTGGTAAAAATCCTGAACTATAACCTTTTTGAAACATATAAGCCGCAGTACTATTAGTAACACCAATAAATAAAGCACTAACTGAAGGAATAATTGAATATTGAACTTGCATGAACTCACCTTTTGCAGCAATAAGATTACCCATTGCAACTTGAATATCATTATTGCTAATTACCGCATTTTCAATTAATTCATCTAACTCTTTATCTTGAAATTGCTTCCACCAAGAAAGCATTGGTAAGTTAATATTCTCAACTTTCGCAAGACTATCTTTACTTTTCCATTCAGCAAGTTCATTAACTCGTGGTTTTTTATAAATAGGACCGTATAAAGCGCAACTAGTTATAATCAAGCTTATAAAAATTATTAATGAAAAATGGATAAGAGATCTTGTCATTAAACAAAATAGTTTTTAACCTATTACCACAATAAATTAAAAATATAGAAACTGCAATCATTGAAGGATTACATGATGACGACAATATATAAATCTGCAAAGGATGCTCTGCAAGGCTTGTTACATGATAACATGACTATAATGGCAGGCGGTTTTGGACTTTGTGGTATTCCAGAAAATTTAATCAATGCTATATTAGAATCTAAAGTCCGTGGATTAACCGTTATTAGCAATAACTGCGGTGTAGACGATTTTGGACTTGGAATATTATTAAAAACCAAACAAATAAAAAAAATGATTTCATCATACGTAGGTGAAAATAAAAATTTTGAAAAACAATATTTAGATGGAGAATTAGAAGTAGAATTAAATCCACAAGGCACACTTGCTGAACGTATCCGCGCTGGCGGCGCTGGTATTCCGGCTTTTTATACTAAAACCGGAGTTGGAACAATTGTCGCTGAAGGTAAAGAAACCAGAGAATTTAATGGTAGCCTATATATAATGGAACAAGCATTACATGCAGATTTAGCAATAATTAAAGGCTACAAAGCTGATAAAGCCGGTAATGTTATTTATAAAAAAACTGCGCGCAACTTCAACCCAATCATGGCAATGGCTGCAACAACAACTGTTTGTGAAGTTGAGGAAATAGTTGCAACAGGCAGCCTTGATCCTGATAACATTCACACTCCAAGCATCTTTATTCATAGACTTATGCAAGGAGAATCTTACGAAAAACGCGTAGAATTTCTTACGCTAAGGAACGCATAACATGGCTTGGTCAAGAGATTACATCTGCCGTCTAGTCGCAGAAACAGAATTAAAAGATGGAATGTATGTAAATCTAGGAATAGGAATGCCAACAGCTGTTGCTAATTTTATTCCAAAGAACATTTCAGTAACTTTTCAAAGTGAAAATGGCATGTTAGGCATGGGCCCTTTTCCTAGAGAAGATGAAGTTGATCCTGATTTAATCAACGCAGGTAAACAAACCATATCAATATTACCCCAAACTAGTTTTTTTGACAGCGCAACATCATTTGCTATGATTCGTGGCGGACATATAGATCTAACTATTCTTGGAGCTATGCAAGTTGATCAATGTGGCGACCTTGCCAACTGGACTATTCCTGGAAAAATGATAAAAGGCATGGGTGGCGCTATGGATTTAGTCGCTGGCGTTAAAAGAATAGTTGTCATTATGGATCATGTAGCCAAAGATGGATCGACAAAACTCGTTAAAAAATGCTCACTTCCATTAACTGGGGTAAACGTAGTTGATAGAATTATCACCGATCTAGGAATATTTGATGTAAAAGACAACTATCTACAATTAGTTGATAAACCAAGCGATGTAAGTTTTGATGAAATTTTTGCCAAAACCGAAGCAGCGCTAAAGGTTTAACTTTAAATTACAATCTGAAAACGTTCCATAACCAAATTTTTCCCTATCATCATTAATAGTAGGGAAAAATTTATGCTTTGCAGCCCTTTCCATAACCTCAATCTCTTTACTAATATGTCCTTTCAAAAGATCAGTATAACCAGTAAAAACTATTGAATTATCAGGAATATTATAATTATTAACGTCTCGTTCGATCAACTTTGTATCTTCATCTATATCTTCATCGTCTACATCATCTTCTCTTTTAATTAGACATCCAAACAAAGCTTGAGCACTTATTTTATACATAAGATTTAACATTATCTCACAATAATTTTTTGTAATATCATATTTACGCGTAGCACTAAATATACTATCCATACTAAATACAGAGCTTTTTACAATGTATTCAAATGCATTAATGGATTGCCTTAATGACCAACGATCTTTAGGATTAGTCTCAACCATCTTTAAGGTAAGAATTACAAGGTTTAAAAATGTTGAATAAGATATTTCGTCTTTTTGATTATGATACTCATATAAATATATTTGTTCTAATATCCTTTTATTAAATAATCTATCTCTTTCATTTTCACAAATACCATAACTATGGTGTTTAGTTAATCCAAATATAACTTGTAAAATCACTCCAACAGCATATACGTCTGGGCCTTCATCATAAAAAACTGCATTTGTATATTCTGGATATACATATGGATTAGCTTCACATGAAAGATCTTTTGATTCGCCAATCTCCAAGCAATTAGCATAATCGATACAATTAATTTTTACTCGTTTAGCGGATAAATTTTCCAACTCATGCTTATCAGCATTATCTAGTTCTCTACCATCTACATCTAAAATTAAATGCTTAAGATTAATATTCAAATGTATTAACCTTAATTTCACAACCTGCTTAAGAATAGCCTGTAAAATCGCATCGGTTAACATAAATAAAAATTTTATTGGAAGATGAGCTTCTAAGGAAAAACATCTATCTATAAAATTCAGTAAATTCATCCCAGGCATGCGCAACATAGAAATAAACGCCATATTTTTATAAAAAATTGGATAACTCACATCAAGATGTCCTGCAAGTTTACTTTTTTTATATTCGTTCAATACTAGTTTTTTTGAGGGAGGCTCATTTTCTACAACACTTCTAATTACCTTTATAACACGTGCGTTGGGGTAAAAAAAATTTAACGTCTTATCATTTGGTGAAAGCGTAAAAAAATGATCTGCCTCTAAGATCGATGTAGTAGGACTATAATAAATATATTCATTAGCTAATACTTGATAACATAATTTTCCATTTATCATTATGCCAATAATATTATGAGAAAGTATATATTTTTGAGAATCTAAGGAATAACATTCTTGACCTAACCATACCAATCTTTCTGGGGTACTTGTTAACAAAGCATAAATAATATTTAAATCAGTAGAATCTTCATCTACATTTAACTTTATTGGCATGTTAACATCTCCTGAATAAAAACTAAAAAATATTATAACCAATAAACATGACCAATTATACAGCTTCTTGTTTTTTTCATAGCTTAATCATTAAAATAAGGAATTAAGTATGAAAAAAGTTCTAATTATTTTTGTTCTAATAATTTCACTCATTGCTGGATTAATGATAGGCAGGGGAAATTTTACGAATAGTGACAAGTATTTTGCTAGAAGACAAACATCTTCTGAAGATAGCATCAGATACCACATTAAAAAAGTATATCCAAAGATTCAAACTCTAAAAGTATCAGGCCCATTTAGAATTATTCTAACAAACGGGGCAATAAATATTCTAACCATATACGCAAATGATAATATACTTAAAGAAATTAATACCAAATTAAAAGAAGAAACTCTAACAATCAATTTAACAGGTAAAATAAAAATATCAGCAGATACGCCAATCAAAATCATGCTACAATCTAACGATATTAATAGTATATTTCTCAAAGATACTACAAACTTAACTGCAGAAAACTTAAATAAAGAAAATTTAAACTTACATGCGACTGATAAGTCCATTGCTACAATATCGGGAAATGTAACTAATCTTAATCTAAAAATACACAGCTTCGCAAAACTAAATGCCGCACAATTAATTGCGAATAATATAATAATTGATGCCAATGGACATACGGATACAATAATTAACCCACAAAAAAAATTAGATATGATAGCAACTAATCAAGCCAAAATTACTTATTTTAGTACCCCTGAGATAATTAATAAAGTTTCAAAAGGCGATAATAAGATAATAAAAAATTAAGGAAAAATATGGGTATGTTAATTAATGGCGTATGGCATAGCGATGCTGATAACGCTACATCTAAAAGTGGTGAATTTCAAAGACAAGATTCATCGATTCGTAATTGGATAACAACAGATGGAAAGCCAGGTAAAAATGGCGTTGATGGATTTTTAGCCGAACCAAACCGTTATCATCTTTATATTTCTTTAGCTTGCCCTTGGGCGCATCGTACTTTAATCTTTCGTAAGCTCAAAAACCTAGAAGATTTAATATCCGTTTCGTATGTAAGCCCTAACATGCTTGATGATGGATGGACATTTAATAAAAAGGAAGGAAGTAGTGGAGATATTATTAACAATTTCAACTATTTACACCAAGTATATACCGCCAACAATCCTAACTATACTGGTAAAGTCACAGTTCCTATTCTTTGGGACAAACATAAAAAATGCATCGTAAATAATGAATCTGCAGAAATAATTAGAATGTTTAATAGCGAGTTTAACCATTTATCTAATAACACTAAAGACTATTATCCACAAAATTTACAAAAAGATATAGATAAAATTAATGAGTTTGTATATGAAAACATTAACAATGGCGTGTATCGATGCGGATTCGCTACAACTCAAGAAGCCTATAATGATGCTTATCATAAGCTTTTTACGGCTTTAGATAAAATAAATACTATTTTAACTACAAATCGTTATTTAGTTGGATCACAAATTACTGAAGCAGATTGGCGTCTTTTCACAACTTTAATCCGTTTCGATTCAGTTTATTATGGTCATTTTAAGTGCAATAAAAAATCCATTGAAAACTACCCTGCCCTAC
Source organism: Gammaproteobacteria bacterium (assembly GCA_030427555.1). Lineage (GTDB taxonomy): Bacteria > Pseudomonadota > Gammaproteobacteria > Legionellales > Legionellaceae > 2-12-FULL-35-11. The sequence continues at coordinate 6,701 of JAUIBC010000054.1, forward strand.
GTGAATATCTGCGTGAGCTATACCAGTGGCCCGGAATTGCTGACACAGTAAACTTTACTCATATAAAACAACATTATTATTTTAGTCATAGAAAGATAAATCCTACACAGATTGTGCCAATAGGACCAGAAATTGATTATACAATACCGCATACGCGACGCTAAGGTAGGTTATCTACCCTAGCCTTATGTTCTGCTGCCATAACAGTTTGCTGCATTAACATAGTAATAGTCATAGGGCCAACACCGCCTGGTACAGGCGTATATGCAAAAGCACGTTTAGTAATAGAACCAAGCTCGATATCACCAGTATTTAAATCTGGATGATACCCTGCATCTATTATTACTGAACCATCTTTTAGCCAATTATCTTTAATAAAATTTGACCGACCAACAGCTCCTATGACTATATCTGCATTATAAATAATATTTGCCAGATTTTTGGTTTTAGAATGGCAAATTGTAACTGTTGCATTAGCATTCAAAAGCATCGCGGCAATTGGTTTACCCAAAATTGGACTCCGTCCAACGACAACCGCTTTTTTACCTTCAAGCTCTATTTTATAGTGTTCAAGCATGGTCATAATTGCCGCAGGAGTTGCGGCTGCATATGCTTCAACGCCCATAACCAGTTTTCCAAAGCCAGTAGTTGTCACCCCATCAACATCTTTATCTAAAGAAATAGCATCAAAGCAAGCTCGTTCATCAATATGCTCTGGCACAGGATGCTGAAGTAAAATACCATCAACTTCAGGATCTGAATTTAGCTCTCTTATTTTATTAATAATATCACTGGTAGTTAACAAAAATGCATCAGGAAAAAAGATTTGCCGAGAGCGCATCCCAACCTCAGCACATGCTTTAGCTTTCATATTAACATAAGTTGTTGAGGCCTTATCATTACCAACTTGAATAGTAACCAACAAAGGGGTCCTACCAATTACTTTAGATAAAGATTCTATGCGCACCTGCAACTCTTCTCTAATTTTCATTGCTAGCGATTTACCATCAAGAATCATCTCAATTGCTTTAGTTTAAAATATCCGTGAGCTACCTATATCATTTAGGTTAAATATTTGCAACTACTAGTTTAATCTAGGATATAATAAATATTGATAAATTTATTCCTTTTTGATAATATTTAGATCTTTTCGGTGTATGATTTTATAGGAAAAACAGCATGCCAACTCGAGATATCACACATAATGAGAGTATCATTTTAATAAAGGCGCGGCAATCAACCATTCTTAAGGCCATTAAACTTGTATCAAAAATACAAGATGAAGAATCAAAAGAAGAATATATAAAGCTAATAAAAGATGCAAATAATTGTAGTAATAATATTGATGAATTAGATCAAAATATAGAATCTTACAATCTATCGGCCATAGACATCCTAGAACTAAAAACTTCCATTAAAAAAGAACGTAGAGCGTCGCAATTAGATATAGATATACTAAACGCCAAGCTAGCCAGGACCTCTCTTGCTGCAGCTTCTATCTTTTCAGTTGGTATAGCTATTTTTGGAGTAACCATATTCTTAACAGTAGCAGTCAACACATTATTTACATTATCGATAATTTTGTTAGGTACTCCAGCACTAACAGCCAGCATTCCTCTCGCTTTAGACCTTTATAGTAAGGTATGTAGTAATTGGGTTCCTAGTGATAGAAGTCTTACAAAATATCAAAGCAAAGGGCTAGCATTTGAAAACTTGGAAAATATGCTTCCGCAAAACACTGAAAGCAATACGCATTCTAAGACCTTTTTTATATAATGCGTATGTTGGGTCTTGGCCCAACACAACCAAATTTCACCTACACATTATACAAATAAGGCGTAGGTTGGGCCTTGACCCACATACGCCTTGTTGAGTAAATTTTGATGAATCGTAATCCTCTAGGATGTAATTTGCGTAAAAGAGAATTTTTCATTTATAATGACCGCTATTTATTAAATAGGGACTTATCATGCAAAACATCGAGCACTTAGTACATGCAAAATGGATTTTATCTGCTGAACCTAACCAATCTGTTCTAGAAAATCATTCTTTATGTATTGAAAAAGGCGTAATTAAAGAGATTATTCCAACTGCTGAAGCTAAACAACAATATATACCAATTAGAGAAGACAACTATCTAGAACATGTAATTATGCCAGGAATTATAAATTCACATACCCATATTGGGATGAACTTTTTTCGTGGTTTAGGTAGTGACTTATCATTAATGGATTGGTTACATAACCACATGTTCCCAGCAGAAAAAAAATGGTTAAGTCAGGAGTTTGTATATGATGCGTCTTTATTTGCTATTGCAGAAATGATTCGCAGTGGTACAACATGTTTTAATGATATGTTTTACTTTTTATCAGCAACCGCAGATGCAGCCATCCATGCTGGCGTACGTGCATGTATTGGTATGACCGTTATTGAATTCCCAACTGGTTGGGCACAAACAACAGATGAGTATTTTGATAAGGGCATGGATTTTTATGAACAATATAAAAATAATCCATTTATAACTACAACTATCGCTCCTCATGCACCATATACTGTTTCCGATAAATCTTTTATGCGTATTAAAGAACTATCAGAAAATTTGAAGCTTAAAATTAATTTACACTTGCATGAAACTCAAGATGAAATTAATTCTTCAATTGAGCAATTTGGCAAACGTCCTATCCAACGATTACATGAATTAGGCTTTTTATCCCCAGAAGTACTAGCCATTCATGCGGCTAATTTAAATGAAGAAGATCTAGAATTACTTGAATTAACTAAACCAACGATTATTCATTGCCCAGAATCAAATATGAAACTTGCAAGCGGAATATGTCCTGTTGAAAAATTACGCTCATTAGGTCTAAATGTTGCATTAGGCACTGATAGTGTTGCAAGTAACAACGATTTAGATATGCTCTCAGAAATGCGCAGCGCAGCACTACTTGCCAAACTTTCAACTTTAAATCCAGAAAGCTTAAAAGCAGAAGATGCAATAGCTCTTGCAACTATTAATGGTGCTATAGCAACAGGGCAAGATAAATTAATCGGCTCCCTAAAAGAAGGTAAAGCAGCTGATTTTATAGCATTACAAATGAATGATATCGAAATGTTACCGATATATTCACCATCTTCACCAATTGTATACTCAAGTAATCGTCAACAAGTTACAGATGTATGGGTTAATGGTAAACAGCTTATGCAAAACCGTCGGTTATTAACCATAGATGAGCAAGAAATAAAAAGGAAAGCTATTTATTGGGGAGATAAAATTAAGGAACATTGATCTCTTCTAAACTAAGCTCAAGTTTATTATTTACAATAATTGCATGGTTGATTGGCACTGCCCGCCAATCTTCCGCATAATCTCCCAACGGCTCTGAAGCAACCAGTACCGCACTTGGATTATCCTCATCAAATTGCATAACTGGTTCGTTTTTATTAGAGTTAATATGATGACCAATCGTATAATATAATGATAATTTATTATTTATATCTGTTGTATAACGGGTTGCCATTAATTGCGTACCATCAGTAACGACGGTATTTAAATGAGCATAAACTTCAACGTTTGCTTGTAATTGTAATTCCTTAATTTCATTAACTGCTTGCTTAAACGCACTTATAAAATTTATAAATTTATTAGGTTTATTTTTTAAATATATATTTACTTTTTTATTATTTTTTTTTTGTAATGGGGATTTGGTAATAAAGTAATATGTTCTCATGTTAAAAAAACAGTAAAGGTTGTGTAGCATTTTAATTTTGTTTTAAAAATTTTCTAGATCAAAAAAAAAAAAAAAAAAAAAAAAAA
>JAUIBC010000055.1 GCA_030427555.1 Gammaproteobacteria bacterium
GCGGTTGCTCCTGCAGCTCAGGCCACGACTCCTCAGGCAAGCCTTCAAAAAACGTCCCAACATTTTCATGAGACATTTGTCTTAAAACCCACTCAGTAGGACCCGATCAAAAATGCAATTAATTCAATCAGTGCGTGGAATGAATGACTTATTGCCAGAAGCTATTACGGATTGGCAATATTTGGAGTCATTGGTGCGTTGTGTGATGCGAAGCTATGCCTATCATGAAATACGTACGCCTATAGTCGCTGCCACAGCACTATTCAAGCGTAGCATTGGTGATGCAACAGATATTGTTGAAAAAGAAATGTATACTTTTGCAGATCTTAATTCAGATAGCATAAGCTTACGTCCAGAAGGTACTGCTGGTTGTGTACGTGCTTGTCTTGAGCATGGTCTATTGCATAATCAACAACAAAAACTTTGGTATTTAGGTCCTATGTTTCGACATGAGCGACCACAGAAAGGTCGTTATCGCCAATTTTATCAGTTAGGAGTAGAGATATTTGGTATTTCAGGGGTTGGGGCTGAATTAGAACTTATAATGATTTGTAATAAAATATGGTCATCTCTTGGTTTGGTTGGACAATTGGAGTTGCAAATAAATACTCTTGGCGACACAGAAGATAGATCGCAATATCGTGAGTCTTTAATTAGTTATTTTAAAGACAATTACTCAGCGTTGGATGAAGATAGTAAAAAACGACTTACGAAGAATCCACTGCGCATTTTAGATAGTAAAAATCCAGAGATGCAGATTTTAATAAAAGGCGCCCCTAAATTAATTGATTGTATTAAAGAAGAAAGTAAAAATAGATTTTTTGAATTTTGTAATGGTTTAGAGGTACTGGGTATCAAATATGTGATAAATCCTTGTTTAGTTAGAGGATTAGATTACTATGGTCATTTGGTTTTTGAATGGGTAACAGATAAACTAGGTAGTCAAGGTACTGTTTGTGCTGGAGGTAGATTTGATAAGCTTGTTGAACAATTAGGCGGCAAAGAAACACAAGCAATTGGTTTTGCCTTAGGTATAGAGAGATTATTGTTATTATCTGAGATTAACGAACCTAAAACTACTGATGTATATGTTATAGCTGATTCTAAAAGTAGTTTATTATTAGCTATGCAATTAGCTGAACAAATTCGTTGTGATTTAAATTTAAGTGTAATTGTAAATTTAGGTATGGAAAAATTTAAATCGCAGTTTAAGAAAGCCGATAAAAGTGGTGCAGAAATAGCTTTAATTTTAGGTGAAGAAGAACTGCAAAAAAATCTGATTAGCTTAAAATTTTTAAGAAAAGATGAGCCGCAACAAACAATTAATCAGTCTGAATTGTATGCTAAGTTAACCTCGATTCTTAAAGGAGATTAAAATGACTGTATATATGTCGGAAGAAGAGCAAGTAGAAATGCTCAAGTCTTGGTGGAAGAAATACGGGAATATAATAACAATTCTAATTTCAATAGTACTTTTGTCCATAGCTGGAGTTAGATATTGGAATTGGCATAAGAATAGTATTTCACAACAAGCATCATCTATATATGAAAGAATGATCGTTTCTTATGCTGATAAGGATTACAAACAGCTACAAAGTAATTCTCAAAGGTTAATCGATGATTTTAAATCTACAGTTTATGCAGATGTTGCGAACCTAACTATGGCAAAAGTCGCTGTTAGTCGTGACAAATATAAAAATGCAAAAAAATCATTGGCTGCTGTTATAGCTAACTCTAAATCTCAAGTTATAGTAAATATTGCCAGAATAAGAATGGCAAGAATTCTTTTAAGTGAAAAAAATTATAAAGATGCTCAAGCAGAGATTAGTAAAGTTTCAGATAAATCATTGCAAGCAATCGTGAATGAAATAGAAGGAGATATTGCATTAGCGCAAAATAACAAAGATGATGCAATTAAATATTATAAAGCAGCTATTGTTGAGGTTGAAAAAACTGGTGGTTCTAATTTATTTTTAGAGATGAAAGCTAATGCTCTATGATATACATTTATAGCGTTAAATTATATTTACTCAAGTGAGGTAAGATGAGTCGTTTTAATTTTAGATTTTTTATTGTTCTTATTGTTCTTATTGTTTTGCAGGCATGTGGCCAAATAGATAATTATGTTTTAGGTAAAGAAAATTTACCCAAGCCAAAAGAACTTAAGGAAATTAAACAAAAAATTAGCATGAGTAATCAGTGGTCAGCACCACTTGTAAAAAAGGCTAAAAATCAAAATTATCTAAAACTTAAGCCAGTTATTGATGATGGTATTATATACATGGCGAGTGACAAAGGGATTGTCCAGGCAGTTAATAAAAGTACTGGTATAACTTTGTGGAGTAGTAAAATAGGTAACAATATAATAAGTGGCCCATCAGTTGCTAATGGATCATTAGTTGTTGGAACTAATGTAGCTACTATTGTTATGCTAGATAAAATTACGGGTAATAAACTTTGGACTGCGCATTTATCACAAGATACTTTATCTAAGTCAGTAATTTTAAAAGATAAAGTTATTGTTAAAACTATAGATGGAAATTTATATGCTTTTGCTAAGGAAGATGGTAAAAAATTATGGGTGTCAGAGCATGGTTCACCAAGTTTAATATTAAAGGCTAGTTCTTCGCCTGTCGTTGTAGGAAATATTGTTTTAGTTGGTTTTTCTGACGGTAAATTAGATGCAATTGATATAAATGATGGCCGTTTAATTTGGCAGCGCGGTATTGCATATGCAACTGGATCTAGTGATGTTGAAAAACTTATTGATATAGATGCTGATCCTATAGTTAAAAATAATATTGTTTATGTTGCTAGTTATCAAGGATATATTGGTGGTATATCACTTGCTACTGGTCAGTTTATTTGGACTAAATCTGGTTCAGTTTATAAAAATATGGTAATGGATGATGGTACTCTATATCTGGTTGATGCAAAAGATATTTTATGGGCTTTAGATGATGCTAGTGGTAGAGTTAAATGGAAGCAAGCAGCCTTAAAATATCATGGGTTAACAGATCCTGTTTTAATGGGTAATAAATTAATTGTTGCTGATAAGTCTGGTTATTTACATGCTTTATCAGTAAAAAGTGGCGAATTGATTGGTAGAAAAAAGTTGAGTGGCTCTATAAATATTTCTCCTGTAGTGTCTGATAATTTAGCATACACTATTGCTAGTGATGGAGTAGTAAGTGCGACAAAAATTTCTTGATAAAGGATAAAACCGTGGAACGAACAACTTATAAATATATTCAAAATACCTTACTTTTTTTCACTATCCTAGTACTTTCTGCAGTACTATATATAGAATACAGTAACGATCTTGAACCTTGTCCGTTGTGTATTATGCAAAGAATGAGTGCTTTTGTAATAGGATTTTTATGTTTTCTTAGTATCGGAGTTTCATCTTTGCGTAGAGTAAAGGTTATGGCTATATTTCAAGTTGTTTTTGCAATTTTAGGTTTGTATTTCGCTGCTAGACAACTTTGGTTGCAGTCATTGCCTGTTGGCGAGGGAAAAATGTGTATGCCAGGCCTTGATGTTATGCAGCATTATTTGTCTTTAAGCAAATTTCTTAAAACTTATTTTTGGGGGGCTGCTGATTGTTCTGAGATTACTTGGCGTGGTCTAGGTTTAACAATGCCAGCCTGGGCTTTAATATACTTTATTATTATGGCGGTATCTAATATATCTTTACTTGCATTTCTAGAGCAAAAATTAGATAGGTTAAGCAAATAAGATTTTCAAAAGATGTATAATAAATTTTCTTCCGAGCTTTTATTTGAGCACAAATTTACCAATGCGCGAGTAATGCGGGTTTCTACTGCGCATGGCTCCTTTATAACACCAGTATTTATGCCTGTTGGAACTAGGGCTGGAGTTAATAATATGACTCCACTAGAACTTAAAAACTCTGGTAGTCAAATAATACTAGGTGGTAATACCTATCATATGTTATGTGCTCCTGGAATGTCTGTTATTGAACAAGCACAAGGCATGCATAAATTCATGGGTTGGAATGGTCCCATGTTAACTGATAGTGGTGGTTTTCAAATATTTAGCTTGTCTAAAAATAATAAATTATGTACAATAGATGGCTGTGGGGCGCATTTTTGGTTGCCTGGGGCTAATAAATTTATTCATATGACTCCAAAAATGTCGTTAGAAACACAAAAGATTATAGGCGCAGATATTATAATGGCATTTGATCAGTGTACACCTGATAATACAACTAGAGACGAAGTCATTAAAATTATGAATCGTACTCATAATTGGTTGTGTCAGTCTGTAGATTATCACTTGGAATATCCAAATTCTAAATATGGTTATAATCAGGCTTTATTTGGTATTATTCAAGGCGGTACATATCCTGATTTACGTCAAGAAAGTGCAGAGTTTATAACCTCTCTAGACTTAGACGGTGTTGCTATCGGAGGGGAAACAATTGGTTTTGATATGCAGACAACCGTAACGGTACTTGAACGCCTTGAGCCTATTTTGCCAAAAAATAAGCCACGTTATTCTATGGGGGTTGGTATGTCACCTCAGGATTTATTAGATGTAGTTGCGCAAGGTGTTGATATGTTTGATTGTGTTGCGCCGACTCGTAATGCTAGACATGGAGCACTATATTGTGGTGAAATTGTAAAAGATGGTCATTGGTTGCGCTTTCAAAGTGAATATCCTAATCAGCGTTTACAGATAAAAAAATCAAATTTTGCTAGTGATAAGCTTCCAATAATGGAAACTTGTAATTGTTATACATGTCAAAATTATTCCAGAGAGTATTTGCATCATGCTTTTAAGCAAAAATATAATGTATTTACTGCCTTAGCTAGTATTCATAATGTTCACGTTTTACATGATGTTTGTGATAGAATGCGTGATTTAATAAAAAAGGAGCAAAAATGATTGTTATAGATACGTCGATGGGTAAAATTAAAATCGAATTAGATGCTGAAGCTACTCCAGAAACAGCGAATAACTTTTTAGATTATGTGCGAGATGGTTTTTATAGCGGTACAATTTTTCATCGTGTAATTAATGGCTTTATGATTCAAGGTGGCGGGCTAGATGAAAATATGCAGCAGCGTGCCACAAAAAGTCCAGTTAAAAATGAAGCCAAAGGCGCAAAACCAAACAAGCGTGGTAGTATTGCCATGGCGCGTACAATGGATCCTCATTCTGCAACAGCACAGTTTTTTATTAATTTAGTAGATAATAATTTTTTAAATTTTAGCGCTGAAAATTCACAAGGATATGGATATTGTGTATTTGGTGAAGTAGTAGATGGTATGGATGTGGTGGATTTGATTGCTAAAGTAAAAACCGGCAATAAAAATGGTCATGCAGATGTTCCAGTTGAAACAATAATTATTAATAGCATTACAGAGGAAAACTAATTTTTGGAAATTATAACTGATATAAAAAAAGCCCAGCAAATGATTTACGAGGGCGCGATTATTGCTTATCCAACCGAGGCTATTTATGGTTTTGGTTGTGATCCATATAACGAAAGTGCAGTAATGCGTTTACTTTCAATAAAGCAAAGAGACGTTGCCAAAGGTTTAATTTTATTAATCTCTTGCTGGGAGCAGTTATCAGATTTAGTAGCTGAAAATTTTGAAACATATAAAGATAGAATTGCAGATACATGGCCAGGGCATGTTACCTGGCTATTTCCAAAATCTGATAAAGTTCCAAAATTTGTATCAGGTGAGCATAAAAGTATCGCCATTAGAATGACAGCACATGAAATAGCAAAAAAATTGTGTGAAAACATACCAATTATTTCAACCAGTGCTAACATTAGTAATAACGCACCTGCATGTAGCATTGAAAATGTTATAAGTAATTTTGCAGATTGTATTGATGGAGTTGTTGTAGGTAACTTAGGAGCCTTTTCACAACCTAGTTCGATTTATGATGTGCTAACTGGTGAGAGGTTACGATGATTTATTATGATGAGGAATATTCATGAGTAATAAAAAACATGCCTTAACGATTTTTAGTCTGACAATGATAACGGTAGGTTCTGTTGATAGTATCCGTAATTTACCGGCAACAGCATTATTTGGTAGTCAACTTATTCTATTTTTTATTTTAGGAGCAGTTTTTTTTCTTTTGCCTACAGCATTGATTTCTGCAGAGCTTTCTTCTGCATGGCCAAAGCAAGGTGGTGTTTATGTGTGGGTCAAAAAGGCTTTTGGTCGAGACGTAGGCTTAATAGCCATATGGTTACAGTGGATTGAAAATATTATTTGGTATCCGACTATTTTATCTTTTGTTGCGGGTACTATTGGATATTTAATAAATCCCAGTTTAACTGATAATCCTTTATTTTTATGGTTAATAATTACTTGCTCATTTTGGGGCGCAACCTTGGTAAATTTAGGTGGCATGCGTTCTTCTGCTTGGATGAGTAATATATGCGCCGTATCAGGTTTATTGATTCCTATGACCTTAATTATCACTCTAGGTATTATGTGGTTAATTGGCGGAAACCCATTGCAGATAGGGTTTGACGTTAAAAGTATAACTCCAAATTTAACAGATCATTCAATGTGGGTTTCTTTAACTGCGATTATGTTATCTTTTTGCGGCGTAGAAATCGCAACTGTGCACGCAAACGATGTAAATGATCCACAGCACGCTTTTCCTAGATCTTTGTTTTACGCTGTTGTTATAATATTATCAACTTTAATGTTAGGATCACTTGCAATTGCTATAGTTTTACCAAGTAATGAAATTAGTTTTGTATCTGGAATAATGCAGGCATTTAATGCATTTTTTGCAAGATATGATATGTTATGGTTTATGCCTGTAATAGGTTTAATGTTAGTTTTAGGTGGTTTAGGAGGAGTTAATAATTGGATTATTGCGCCAACTAAAGGTTTATTAGTAGCTGCGCAAGATAGTAATTTTCCTGATTATTTTCAAAAGGTTAATAAAAATGACGCTCCGGTATTTTTATTAATAGCACAAGCTGCCATTGTTACAGTTTTATCATCAGTGTTTTTGTTTATGCCAAGTGTTAATGGATCATATTGGTTTATAACAGCATTAGCCGCGCAATTATATATGCTAATGTATTTATTAATGTTTTTAGCTGCTATTAAATTACGCTTTAAATTCCCAGAGCATAGAGGTTCATTTAGAGTTGGTGGTGGAAATATTGGTTTGTTGATATTTGCAAGCATGGGAATAATAGGTGTTTTAACAACTTTAGGTGTAAGTTTTATTCCTCCTGATGGAGTAAATATTGGTTCGGTTTTCAGATATGAAGTTTCATTAATAACAGGCTTAGTCTTAATGTGTTTGCCGCCATTAATAGCTATTTATCGCAAATCTAAAACCTTGTCAGTCACAACTGAATTTGAGAGTGTTGCTGCACAATAGATGTTTTGCGGATGCTTAGGCTGTGTTGACAAATAATGACATTAGGTTAAGCAAAACGATTGCTGATTATTTCGTCTTTGCGAGCATTGGCGAAGCAATCCAGACAGGATTTTAATTGAAAATATGAACTGGATTGCTTCACTTCGTTCGCAAAGACGTTATGTTCAGGGTGTTCTTATAAAATTAACTAATAATTCGTCGACAGGAGTTTAATTGAAAACATGAGCTGAATTGCTCGCGTTCAAAACAAAAGTTTTCATTCCATTGATTTTAAATACACCCTAATTGAAGCTATTTATTTTAATATTGGCTGTCAATAATTGAGCTTTATTTTAATGTTAGTTAAAATGTGCCTGTTATTTGTTCTAGATGAGTTTGATTTATGGCTAAATATTATAATCCATTATCTGTTTTATTTAGAGAGCAACATCAAGGTTTTGAAATACCAGGTTATCCCAAAAATCCATTAGCACATATTATTAGATCGACATTACGAGAAAAAATTTATGATGCGTTTTGGGTTTTTAATGGCGCATCTTTTTTTAAAGATCGTTTTCAGTATGGAATATTAGATTATATGGGTTTTGTTGTTTTAGATCTAATATTAAAAGGAATACAATCGTTATTTGATAGTGATAATTGTATTGTTATAAATACCAAGATTATTTGGTTTTTGCCAATGAGTATTCTTAAATTAGCATGTATCATAGTTAATGATATTGTGAGACAGGTATTGGCTATATTGCTTACTTTTGCTTTGGCATTACCAATCATTGCAATTATTCATCCAATTACATCGCTTGTGAAAAATTCAATTGAGAAAAGTATACATGAGCTTGCTAAAAATGAATTGATAATAGAATGCAAATCTAAAAGATTATTTAGTATTGATTCTGTTTTTAAATGTGGAAGCTTAGAATTTATTATTGAAACTAATAAAAACAGAGAAAATCAGTCATATTCATTAATTATGTCTGAACAAAGTGGCGCTAGTTTTTTTAAAAAATATAATTCAATTGAAGAATTAAGAGACAGTTCATTAGCACAGAAAATAATGTGGCTTGCTTAGAGTTAATATTTAAATATTTAATATTTTCGCAAGATCTTTGGCGAAGTAAGAAATAATTAAATCAGCTTTAGCTCTTTTGATTGCGGTTAAGCTTTCGATAATTATTTTATTTTCATCAACAATTCCTGCTTGAGCAGCGAGTTTTAGCATAGAATATTCGCCACTTACTTGATAGGCGCAAAGTGGTATTTGTGGGAAAGTTTGTTTGATTTTATAAATTATATCTAAGTAGTAAGTCGCTGGTTTTACCATTAGTAAGTCAGCGCCTTCTTTAATATCTAACTCTGCTTCACGAATAGCTTCATTACTGTTGGCTGGATCCATTTGATAGGTTTTACGATCGCCAAATTGCGGAGCTCCTTCTGCTGCTGCTCTAAATGGTCCGTATAGGTTAGATGCATATTTTACTGCGTAACTTAAAATTGTTTTTTCTTGAAAGTTATTTTCATCTAGTGCTTGGCGAATTGCGGCTACCATACCATCAGTCATGCTACTTGGCGCAAGCCAGTCAGCTCCAGCCTCAGCAAAGCTGATCGCCTGGTTTGCTAGGATTTCTAAAGTCGCATCATTGTCTATTTGTTTATTTTTTAGGACTCCACAGTGTCCATGATCTGTATATTCACAAAGGCATACATCTGCGATTACGGTAAGATTTGGGTTTATATCTTTTATTTTTTTTATAGTATTTTGAATAACGCCATTATTACAAACAGAATCACTTCCATGACTATCTTTGTGATTTGGTATTCCAAATAATAGTACTGCCGGGATATTTAGTTTAGATATTTCTTTAATTTCCGTAGTAATATCGTTGTAACTTAATTGATATTGGCCTGGCATAGTAGAAATAGCTTTTTTTTCATTTATTTTTGCATTTATAAATAGTGGGTAAATAAATTGGTTAATATTTAAGGTAGTCTCGCGGAGCATAGCACGCACATTTTCTGATGTTCTTTGGCGTTTAAGTCTTACTGGGATATTATATTTCATTATTGTGCTAGTCCAATTTGGGAGTTATTAAGTTGTTTGCTTGCTAATTGTAAGACTTTTTCTGGTAATCCAGCAAGTGAGGCGACCTCTAAGCCATAGCTTTTGCTTGCTGGGCCTTCTTCAACAGTATATAAAAATACAATTTTATTATTTGCCATAGTGGCTGTGACATGGATGTTTTTTATTCTATTGCTTTCTTTCGCAAGTTCTGTTAATTCAAAATAATGGGTTGAAAAAAGACATAATGCTTTTATGTCATTGCTTAAATATGCACAACAAGCATAAGCCAAAGCCATCCCATCATATGTGCTAGTGCCACGACCTATTTCATCTATAAGTACCAGGCTTTTAGTAGTTGCGTTATTAAGGATATAAGCTGTTTCAGTCATTTCTACCATAAAGGTTGAGCGTCCTGATGCTAAATCATCGCTAGCACCAATTCGAGTAAATATTTTATCTACAAGTCCAATGGTTGCTTTTTGTGCCGGAATATAACTTCCAATATGTGCAAGAAGGACTATTAATGCTGTTTGGCGCATGTAGGTAGATTTGCCGCCCATGTTAGGGCCGGTTATGATTAACATATTATTATCTGTAGTTATAGTTAAATCATTGGCAATAAAGTTTTCTTGTAAAATATTTTCAATTACAGGATGTCGGCCTTTAGTTATTTGTATTCCTGAATCTGATGTAATTTGTGGTTTGCACCAATTAAGTAAGACAGCTTTTTCTGCAAGGTTATTTAATACATCTAATTCAGCAAGACTAGTTGCTATATTTGCCAGTTCTTGAATATAGCTGCCAGCTTCTTCTAGTATGTGTTCGTATAACCATTTCTCACGGCTAAGAGCTTTATTTTCTGCTGATAAGACTTTTTCTTCAAATTCTTTTAATTCTGGTGTTATGTATCTTTCTACATTTTTTAGCGTTTGTTTACGTTGAAAATGGT
>JAUIBC010000056.1 GCA_030427555.1 Gammaproteobacteria bacterium
AATCTTCCCTGAAATAAATCCATAGTTAATATCTGAGTTTTATAAGCTGCATCTACCGCTTCTTTCTGACGAGTTAATGATTGACTTGAAAGCTTGGTTTTACTTAAACCATTTTCTACTTCACGAAATGCATTTAAAACTCCTTCACGATATTTATTAAGAGTTTCACGATATACAGACCAACTTCTTTGTACCTGAGCACGACGATAACCAGCTTGAAAAACAGTATAGTTTAATATAGTACCAACTGCCCAAACCGGACTAGAAATTTGACTCATTAAAAATACACTGTTACTACCATTTAAATTAATATGTGGAAAAAATGCTGCTCTTGCAATACCAATAGATTTATTAGCCTGAGCCATCTTTCGCTCCAAAGCAGCAACGTCAGGTCTTCTTTCTAGTAACTGGGCAGGCAATAGATTAGGAACGGTAATATTGGGAATATTAAATTGACCAACTGGTTTTATTGTAAATGTTGATGCAGAAACATTTAATAAAGCAGCTATAGCATGTTCTACAACTTGACGTTCAGCTTCAATATTTAATTGTAATGATTCAGTACGGGCCAATAAAAATTTAGCGCGTACTACGTCTATTTGTGATGCTAGATTGCCCTTAAACTGAGTTAATATAAGTGCAAGAGATCTTTTATAATAAGCAATAGATTTTAAATAAACATCGTTTTTGGCATCAAGTGAACGTAGTGTAAAGTAATTGGCACATAGTTCAGCTTGTAGCAATAAGCGGATTGCTCCATAATCTGCTGCTGATTGTTGAGCTTGAAATACTCTAATATTAGTCATGTTTCTGTATCTTGAAAATATATCTGGTTCCCAAGAAAGAGGTCCTGTAAAAGAAGACGTATTACCTAAAGCAAACTCATCTACTTGACCGTGAACTAAATCATCTTGAGATCTTTGATTCTTATCATAATATCCAGCAATGCCTAAATGTGGCAAATATTGAGAGCGAGCCTTCATCATTTCATAGCGCGATTGGATAAATCTTTCTGCTGCGGCTTGCAAAGTAGGGTTACTTTGATGAAATTTTTCTTGTAAATCATTCAAAACTGGATCGTGAAATATTTTCCACCACTCACCATTGTAAATTACTTCCCCAGGCCTTGCTAACTTAAATGGGCTATTACCATGCCAATCTCTTGGTATTATCAATTTATCTGGTTTGTACTCCGGGGATAAATCTATAATATCACGGCGATTAGTGCACGCATTTATTATTAATAATGATAAAAATAATAACAAAATCTTAATCGCGTTAGACTTTTCATATATTAAGTTTCTTAAAATCTTTTTATTTTTATTTTTAATCATTAGCAATAATTACTCAAGATATCCTTTAACTGGAGTTACAATTTTTACCTTGCTACCCTCTAATAAACCTAAATTAGGGCTATTAATTACTTTATCGTTAATTGATATCCCCTTACTAACATCCACAGTTTTGGCTTTTAACTGGTCAACTTTTATTCTTTTAAAATGTACAATATTGTGTTCATCAACAGTTGCGACTTTAGTGCCTTGAGCATCAAATATCATTGCTGTAGTTGGAATTGATAAAATATTATCTTTTGTTCTAGCTGATATATTTACCGTAGCATAAGATCCAGGCCATATGGATTTATCTTTATTATCCATAACAAACTCTGAAATAACAGTCCTAGTTTGTGGGTCAAATGCTTTTGCTGAAGTTAAAAATTTAGCTTTAAATTTACGGTTTGGATATTGAGGAAATACTACGTTCGCAGTAAATCCTGGCATTAAAAATCTACCAAATCTTTCTGGGATTGAAACAAATAGACGTAACTTATGCATATCAGCAACTATAAACAAATGTTTGGTAGATCCAGCGCTTTGCTCAGTTACGTTTCCCTGTTTAGTAACGTAATCGCCTAAATTTATATTTCTTGAAATAACTACGCCATCAAATGGAGCAACGATTTTTCTAAATCTTAACCACGCTCGTAAAGTTTTTACCCTATATTTGGCTGCATTATATTTCGCTTCCTCAACTTGCAACAATGCCTCTTTAACCGAAATAGCCTGGATAGCCACAGCTTTGGATTGTTTCATTGCACGATATCTATTTGCAGTAAGAATGGCTAATTTATATAATGCTTCTTGAGCCTTCATGTCCGCTTTTGCACGCCCATATTGCGCAAGTAAAGTTGGAGTTCTTATACGAGCCATAATCTCGCCTTTATGAACTGGAGCCCCATAATCTGTAAACCATTTCTTTATATAACCATCTACCCGAGAATATATATATGATTGATTCCAGGCCATGATATTGCCTGGTAAATTTATTTTTTCAACGGTTTTATCTTGCTTGGGATATATTATTGAAACAGGTAATATTGATTCTTCTAAAGCTTGTTTTTTTAATTTATGAAATTCATAGTTACGTATGATAAAAACAGCTAATAACCAAATGATTAGTACTAAAAAGGTGGCTGTTAAGTATTTGTATTTTTTTATCATTTCAATATACATTATACTTCTCCTTCTCCTTCATCCATCTTGTATTTGCGATAGACTATCGTATAAATACAAGGCACAAATAATAATGTGGTAAAAGTCGCAACAACTAAACCACCAATAACAGCCTTACCTAATGGTGCATTTGTTGTATTACTGATAGACATAGGTATCATTCCAATAATCATTGCCGAAGCAGTCATCAAAACTGGCCTTATTCTCGCATATCCTGCTTCAATAGCAGCTTTAATAGCATCTCCATGCTCAAGCATTCTTTCTTTTGCATAAGCAACCACTAAAATAGAGTTTGCTGTTGCTGTTCCAAGTGACATAATTAAACCAGTTAGTGCTGGCACAGATAAATTAGTTCTAGTTAAAAATAAAAATAAACTAACTCCAGCAATAGCACCAATCAAACCAGTTATAATAATAAACGGATCTAACCATGATTGAAAATTTACAACTATTAATAAGTAAATTAATATTATTACAAAGATAAAACCAAGGACCAACTCTCCATAAGCATTTTGCATAGTTTCTGATTGCCCTCTTACATGTACTGTAGCTTTATGCGGCTTTTTATCTATTGTTTTAGCAATAATTTTATTCACGTCTTTGGCAACACCACCTAAGTCTCTACCTTCAGCTGATACATATATATCAAATAGAGGCATAACATCTTGATGCGATATAACCCCAGGAGTACCTACAAATTTAATTTTGGCAATATTGCCAGCTAATTGAACGCTTTCAAGATTTGTATCTCCGGTCGCTTTGCTAACAGGAATTGATAGTAATTTATTTAAACTATGCATTATATGTTGTGGAGTGTAAACATTATATCTATAAGCTATACCAGTATCATGATTCAACCAATATTGCTGGTTAAACTGCTGACTACCAGCAGTTGCCAAAATCATGTTTAATGCAACATCCTTCTCGGTTAAATTAACATTTAATCCTAACGTTCTATCTATGTTTGCTAATAGGGTAGGGGTTGATAATGTTTGTTGTACGGTTACATCAGTTGCCCCAGGAATAGTACGAAATTTTTCTGCAAGCATTTTTGCGTACTCATAATTTTTTTCCATTTCATAGCCAACCACATGCACATCGATAGGTGATGGTGAGCCAAAATTAATAATTTTCGCAGTCAAATCTGCTGGTTGAAAAGTAAAGATTGTACCAGGGTATAATTGGCTTAAGCCCTTTCTTAATATATTTCTAAAAGTCCAAACAGGAGATTCCTTATTACGTAAAGTTATAGTTAAATCACAATCTTGCGAGCCTATTGTTGGGGATGGTATAAAGGCAAGATTATGTGGTCCAACTGGTAAACCACAATTACTAATAACTTCTAAAACTTCACCAGGCAGGAGCCTTTTGATATCTCTAGAAACATATGAGGCTATTTCACCAGAAGTACCAACCCGAGTCCCAATTGGAGCACGCATATGCATTTGTAAAGTCCCAGATTTGATTTCAGGGAAAAAATCTTGGCCATTTATAAAGAAAAGAGTAGAAGCCAGCAAAGAAAAAGTTAAAAATATTAATATAAATTTAACTCGATTGTTAATGACACTTTCAAGAATTATCTTATATTTACTTCTAATATCTTCAAAACTATGCTCAAAAGAAGATTGAAACTGTTGTAACCTTAAAATTATTTTATTATTAGTTGTTTTGTCCGTAGCCTGAGTATGATCTTTTAATAAATAATCTGCCATGGTTGGAACTAGTGAAATAGATAGCATAAATGATGCTGACATTGCAAACATAATAGCAAGAGCCATAGGTTTAAATAGCCAACCAGAAATACCACTGATACCAAAAAGAGGTAACCAAGCTAGAGTAATGCATAAAGTAGCAACAAATGTTGGAATAATAATTTGATTTGCTGCATCAATAATTGAAGTAGTTCTAGTTTTTTTCATAGCTAAATGCGAGTGAATGTTTTCAATCATAACTGTCGCGTTATCAACTAAAATTCCAACCCCAAGAGCAAGACCACCTAAAGTCATAACATTAATTGTTTCATTAGTTAAGTTAAGGCCTATAATGGCAGAAAGGATTGAAAGAGGAATTGATACAGAAATAATCAAAGTAGAACGCCAACAACCTATAAATAGTAAAACGACTAATCCAGTTAGAAAAGTCGCAGTTATCATTTCTTGCACAACATCACGAATAGACTCTTTTACAAATTTTGAGGCATCGTTTAATACACGTATTTTAATATTTCCAGGTAAAGTCCTCTCAATTTCTGGAATAGCTTTTTTTACTCCAGAAATTACCTTCAAGGTCGAAACATCACTACTTTTCATAACTACTAGCATTACGGCTTGCTTACCGTCAACTAGCACAGAATTTTGTTGTGGGGCAGCAGAAAGCGTTGTATATCCAAGGTCGCGCATAAAAACGGTGGCGCCATTTATCGTTTTAATTGGAATTTTTTCAAAGTCCCTAACTTTCAAAGGCGCAGCATTATTTTGTACCATCCACATAATAGTATTAATTTTTTCAGCACCAGCAGGCAAAATTAAATTTTGCTTTTTTAGTTTGTTTAGTACATCAAACGCCGTAACATTTTTAGCATAAAGTTTTTCCGGATCTAAAGACACCATAACTTGTTGAGTAGTACCACCATAAGGGAAGGGAAGAATAGCTCCTTTAATCGTTACGAGACGAGGCCTAATTCTTGTTGTTGCTATATTATTTAATTCAGAACTTGATAACTTATCTGATGATACTTCTAGCATCGCAACTGGTACAGATGATGCTGAGAGTTTCATTACCATCGGAGGAGAAATATCTGGCGGTAAAATTTTAGTTACATTTTGCGAAATAGATGATATCTCAGCTTCAGCCCTACCAACATCCGCTCCAGGCTGAAGAAATACCTTAATTATACTAATTCCATAATATGAATGGCTTTCAATAGATTTAACACCTTCAACAGTTCTAGTTATAGCTCTTTCATGAATAAAAGTTATCCTACCAGATACATCGCTTGGTAATAGACCAGAATAAGACCATACAACCGCTACCACAGGCATTTTAATATCAGGGAAAACATCTGTTGAAGTTGTAAATATAGATCTTATCCCCATAAGCAAAATCAAAATCGCTAGGACAACAAATGTATATGGACGCTGCAAAGCGATTTTTATAATATTTTTCATGCAGAAGCTAGCCTGACTCCAGTTAATATTAACAGACCAAATTAATTTAACATCCAATATAAGTTCCTGCAATACTACTTCTTATAACTGCCATATCAAGTTATCGAAGGTAAAACATATTAAGAGAAGGGGGTATTTATAAAACAGAACAATATATAATCAAGAAAAAGAAAAAATAGAAGAATTATGCTCACGTTTTGGGATAGTAAATTTAGCAAGATCTAATATAAGCTTTTCAGTTTTTTCCCAACCAATACAAGGATCAGTTAACGATAGACCATTTAAATTTATTTCTTCAAAATTATTTATTGGTTGATTACCGTCTTCAAGAAAACTTTCTACCATAAATCCTTTAACTATTTTTTGTAAGTTAGAGTGGCCGCGGATATTTTCTAATATTGTAAAAATATTTTGTTGTTGCATTGCGTGATTTTGTATATTATTGCACATTGAATTATCATGATTAACGTCAATTATTACTGATGGATTTTGTAATTTGTTTTTTATAAATAATTCGTTTACAAGAGTTAAATCTTCATTATAAAAGTTAGGTTTTTTATTCCCTCCACGTAGCACTAAATGTGCAAAAGGATTACCTAGAGTTTTAAGCTGGTAATTATCAAACACCATTGAATGTTGATGTTGTGCTGTAATTATACTATTTACCGCTATTTCAATTATTCCATGCGTTGGATTTTTTAATCCAGTAGGTATATCTAGACAAGATGCAAATACTCTGTGTTCTTGATTTTCACTGCTTCTTGCACCTATTGCAACCCATGAGAGTAAGTCTGTAAAATAGTTATGTAAATTAATATTTAAAACTTCAGAGGCTATAGGTAATCCAAGTTTAATTACTTCAAGCATCATTTCTCGAGAATATTTTATCCCTTGATTAATGTCTACATCTTTGTATGGATCAGGTTGCATAAGAGCGCCAGGCCAACCAATAGTTGTTCGTGGTTTATGGTGATAGACACGCATAATTATTTTAATTTTATCTGCCACTTGAGATGATATATTAGCCAAACGTTTGGCATATTCTAAAACAGCAGAGTTTGGCCACGCTGAGCAGGGCCCAATTATTAATATTAATCTATTATCGTTGCCACTTAATATATTTTTAATTTCTTGACGATGTTTAATAATTTTTTGATTATCTACATTAGAAAGAGGTAGGAGATTATTTATATCTTCAATCGAGATTAATTCTTTAATTTTTATATAGTTCATTCTAGTTTGTAATGATTAAGGGTAGATTGCAAGATATTTGTGTTCTTGCGCATTATAAAATTCAATTAATATAATTTCAATGATATTACAAAGATTCACTTATCGTCACATAAATACAACTTGATTAATTAATGTCGCCAGTGTACATTATCTTCCTTAATGTAAAATTACTTGAGGCAAACAATTATATGCAATCGTTTAGTATAGTTAGTAACGAAGAAAAAAATGACGAAACATCGGTTAATCATTTTGAAATAGCTAGTGGCGAAGAGGTTAATAATAGAACAATCGGCAGCCAATTTAATTTTTGGCCAGATGACATAGATTACAATCTTATTATAAGAAACTTAGAAGATTATGGTAAGATATTTTGCCTTATTATTGCAGGTATAGTAGTTGTTACCGTTGTTTTAAGTACAGCTTTTTCTAGTTGTAGTACGATACATTTAGCAAATAGAACCAATGATTATGTTCCTTTTGTTGGAACAACTCCATATGGAGTAAAGGCTAAGCCAAATCAATTAAAACCATATGGAAGTACAGATATTAAACTAGGTGGTAATAATCATGCTGATGTTTATACTTTAAATAAAGGTAAGTTTCATTTTAGCGATTACGGGAAAGAAGCAAAAATTACTGATGGGCCTAGTAATAGAAAGATAGTAAAAAGTAATCCTTTTATAATTTTTTATACGTGTAATTTTGAATATAAAAAAGGTATATCTACACAAACAAATAATTTACGTGGCTCATTAAGCCAAGATGAAATTAGTGTAGATCTTGAAGAACCAACCCTTAATATATAAGATTATTTTTATTATTAACAATCCATTTGTTATATTTTGTAATGTTTCAATCAAGATTGAAGCATTACAAAAGTGTAATTTCTACAGTCTTCTTGAATATAAAAAATTTAACTAACATAGTAGACTAATAATGAACCTCAAGACCCTTATCATAGATAACCATGATTCCTTTACTAATAATTTGTATCAGTATATAGCAATTATCAATAAAAAATTGCCAACTATCATAAAAAATGATGAGTATTCGGTTGAGGAAATCTTAGAATTTGAGTTTGATAATATAATTATTTCTCCAGGACCTGGCAGGCCTGATTTGGTTGAAGATTTTGGAGTTTGTTCTGAATTATTAACGAAAGTTGATGTACCTATACTTGGGGTTTGTTTGGGTCATCAAGGTATTGGCTGTGTTTTTGGGGCAGAGATAATTCATGCTCCTTATCCAGTACATGGATTAACATATATAGTGAAGCATAATAATAATGAATTGTTTCAAGGCATTCCTTCTGAATTTGAAGTTGTACGCTATCATTCATTAATTGTAAACCATGAAACGTTACCAGACTCTTTAGAAGTTACGGCTTATACTGAAAATAATTTAATTATGGGCCTTAAACATAAAGAAAAACCCATTTGGGGTGTGCAATTTCATCCAGAGTCTATAAATACTAAGTTTGGATACAAACTATTAGAAAATTTCATGCAAATTAGTATTCCTAGTAGAAAAAAATTTGTTTATTATAGAATATGTGATACAAAAAAAAACAATAAAGTGAAGCAAAATACAGAGCGTTTTTTTCTGGAATATAAAAAGTTAGATGAACTTTATGCTGATGATAAAATTTGTGCGTATTTATACGCTGACTCGCAAGATGTTGTATGGTTAGATAGTAATAATGAACAGTCGAATAATTCGCGCTTTTCTATTTTAGGTTGTTTAGATGGTCCTCTTAGTTATAAAGTTTTATATGATGTAAATAGTCATATCGTTAATTATATAAAAAATGGGCATAATACGTCTTTGTCTATGAGTATTTTTGATTTTATTAAGCTTAAGCTTAGTGAAATTAGTATTCCCAAAGTTGAATTACCATTTAATTTTAAGTGCGGTTTTATTGGTTATTTTGGTTATGAATTATATCAAGATACTTTAGGTATTAGTCAAACTCATATTTCCGATCATCCAGATGCGCAGTTTTTGTTTATTGATAGGGCAATTGTATTTGATAAGGTAGCTAAAACTACTTATTTATTGGCATTATATAATGAAAATACGGTTAGCGAAGTTGAGCCGTGGTTTACAAAAATTATAAATATATTAGAGGAGTCAAAAGTAGCTAAATTAATGCAATTAGATTGTAAAGTTGTTTTAGATGATTTCCATTTATATAAAGACAAAGAAAGTTATATTAAAGATATAAATATTTGTTTAGATTATATTAAAAATGGGGAAAGCTATGAGATTTGTTTAACAAACAAAGCAATTTCCTCTAAGAAAGTTGATCCTTTTAATTATTATTTAGTTTTACGTAGTTTAAGTAGAACTCCGTTTTCTGCGTTTTTAAAGTTTAATAATTTAGCTATATGTTCTTCTTCTATGGAGAGATTTTTAGGGATTGATAAAGATAGAAATGTGCAAACAAAGCCTATAAAGGGCACTTTGCCTAGAGGAGAAAATTTAGAGAAAGATTTGTATTTAATTGAAAAGTTACGTAGTGACGATAAATTTCAATCTGAAAACTTAATGATAGTTGACCTTTTGAGGAATGATTTAGGCGGGGTTTGTGAAATTGGTAGTGTTTTCGTTGATAAGTTAATGGACGTTGAAAGTTATGCTTCTGTTCATCAATTGGTAAGTACAATAAACGGAAAATTACGTGCTGATTTGTCGCCAATAGATTGTATTCAAGCCGCTTTTCCTGGTGGTTCTATGGTTGGAGCTCCCAAAAAGAGAACCGTGCAATTAATAAATGGTATTGAAAAAGAGGCTCGAGGAATTTATTCTGGTTCTATTGGTTATATTTCAGTGGATGGTTGTGTTGATTTAAATATTGTAATTCGTACTGCTGTTATTACACCTAATAAATTATCTGTAGGAATAGGAGGAGCAATAATAGCTTTGTCTGATCCTGAAGAAGAATTTCAAGAAATACTGCTAAAATTAGAGCTTTTAAAAAAAGCACTAAACCAAGTTGCATAAATTAAACATAAGGTTTATATTACCAAAAACATTCGGGGCGTAGCGCAGCCTGGTAGCGCACTAGCATGGGGTGCTAGGGGTCGAAAGTTCAAATCTTTCCGTCCCGACCAGTGTTTATAAGGGTTTCTTGTTGTTGGTTGAGAGTTAAAAATTATTTTTGGTACCGATCTTGGTACCACTTTGTTAATGTGTCTACCTCAACTAGATGAAAATGTTTATAAATTAACATTGAGCTAATAATTTATCATGAATTCCCGAGATTCTCGGTTTTTTTGGTTGTAAAGCATATGCTATTAATCCAGACAGTAAATTTACTATAAAATTATGTACACTTCGATGTCTTGAATGCTCAATTTGAGAGATATTTTT
>JAUIBC010000165.1 GCA_030427555.1 Gammaproteobacteria bacterium
TTAATGTTAAATAACCAGTAAAAAAAATTTAAATAATATCCATCAATCTTCTTTTGATTAGCTTCTATCAATCTAACTAATTCAGGATCTTTTTCCCAAATCTCAAAATGACTAGATAAATTAATGGGCGGTGGAGAAGCATGATAACGCAAACCCCATAACCAATGGTAAGCAAAATGTGCTATGTTTCCTTTATTTAATGAAGCCATTGATATCTCCCATTATTCAGAATAATAAAAACTTAATTTATCGATTATCTTTTTGGTTCACGTGCTCGCACATTATTAATTCTCACATCTGCCGATGCATGATTATCTCCTAATTCATTAACAACATTATTTCTTCTTTCTCCAGCAGTTTGCAGCAATACTTTACTACCTATTTTCTTTTCTTCTATCCCTTCATTTGCAGCTGCATCATTTTTCTTAAAAAGACCGTGTTTTGTTTTTGTTAATTGACAAATTCCTTCTCGTTTTGAGGGGGGTTCGTCTGGTATATTATTTACAATAATAGGGTTTGTAATATGAACTTTACCATCTACAAGTTCCAGTGGCTTAGCTATAGGAACAATTTGAAGAAGGTTAGTGTTTAGACTTAAACGCAGAATCTCTTTGTTAAACCACCAGTCTTTAACTGCTGTTGCCAGCTCATCAATATGGGCTTTTAACAAATGACTGATTAAATCTAGCTGCAGTTCACCTGTAGGTGATTTAATTAAAGAGGACCTTTTCGATTGAATATATTGTAATGCTCTATTAAAATTAGAAAAATGCAACTTAATCATGTGTAATTGTTCAGCGCTATACCCACAAAATGTCCTATTTAAACCATCATATACAGACACTCGATGACTATAAGATTGTAATAAGTTATAGATTCCATTTTCTAATAAACCAGAAGGATCCATCTTATTAGATAATGCAAGAAATGAAACGTTAATTATTTTATCAGAAAGAATGTTCTGCACTTCAAGAGCAACATACACGTCTTCTCTTGCACATTCAACTATGGTTTTTGGCATATATACTCCGTAGATTTTAAGTTTATGAATAATATCGTTACTCCAAGCTATTCCAAACTCCTCGATTGTTTTGAAATCTGACCCAATTATAGATAAAGACAAAAGACTTTGGGTGAATATCAAAAAAAACCATTCTTTCTTTAAAGAAGAGTTCAAATTTACATTGGATTGTTTTTTCAGGGTAATAAAAGTTTGTGTCATTACATACGTATATAGCGCTCTACGTTCATCGGAACTATAATTATTTAATTTGGCTAATTGCTTTTCTACGATAGAAATCACTTTATGCTCATTATAAACCTCTAGAACCTTCACCAAAACACAAGCAATTGATGCAAAAACAGGTATCGCACCAAGCATAGCTTCACTAAGCTTTATTAAATCCAAAACATGTAATTGATGAAATAAGTAATGAACTGAATGTCCTGAAAAATGAACTCCATCATGAGCTAATTCAAAAGCGATATTTTCATGGCCATGATTAGGAATAATCAAAATTGGCGTGATATTATTACCTTGAGTCTTATATTGTTTAGATGCCATAGGCAGTAGAGGCTCACAATGTTTCAGCAAAGAACGTATTAATAAATCCAAAGAAGGATCATCCTTATATGGACCGTAAATCTCATTGGTTTTAATAAAAAAATTCTCTGTGGTTGTCGGGTGCTGAATAGTTCGTTTATTCGCAAAAGCTTCAAATAAAGCTCTGGTATCTTTTTTTATAGATAAACTATTTGTTTGTTTTTCCACTTATTGCTCCATAATAATCGAAGTTGGTTTTTTTAAATCAAGAATTCGGCCAATAATGCATGTTATCAACATTTTAGTCAATTCGCCTTTGGATTGTTTTATATGAAGATAATTCTAAAATATAATCAAGAAATATCTTACAATGCTCATTGGAGTCTGACCCTGAGGGATCTTCACCTTTTTTTGTACAATCATACTAAGTTCCTCCCCAAGCCAAAGCTTGTACTTCATTAAGATCAATTTGGAGAGGAATTTTTTTTCTAATTATTTGGCAT
>JAUIBC010000057.1 GCA_030427555.1 Gammaproteobacteria bacterium
GCATAAGTTTAGTTACTAAAACCTAAAATTTTCCAACGATTTTCATGATCTATACGCAGAAGCATAGCAATCGCTATGCAATTGATGACTAAACTTGCCCCTCCATAACTTAAAAAAGGCAAAGTTAATCCTTTTGTAGGTAATAGGCCTGCATTAACTCCCATATTTATTAATGCCTGTAATCCTAGCCAAAATGTTAAGCCATAAGCTGTGTATGCGGCAAATATTCGTTTTTGCTTACTTGCAAGGTAACCTATCATAAATCCACGAAAAATCAAAATACCATATAAGGTTAGCACTAATAAGATACCTAATAACCCTAGCTCTTCAGCAAGAACTGCAAATAAAAAATCCGTATGCGACTCTGGTAAGTAAAACATTTTTTGCACACTATCTCCCAATCCTACTCCTGACCACCCACCTTGGCCAAATGCAATTAAAGACTGGGTAAGTTGATATCCGCTGTTAAATTGATCTTCCCAAGGGTTTAAAAATGCTGTTAATCTTGCCATACGATATGGTGAGGATATTGCTAATAAAATTAGACTTGCTAACACGATAATTGCCAAAATAAAATAATATCTTAGTTTAACCCCTGCCATAAATAGAATAGCCATAATAGTACAGGTAATCACAACAGATGCACCAAAATCTGGCTCAAGCAATAATAAAAAAACTACTACGCTTAAGATAAATATAGGCTTCATAAAACCCCAGACACTTTCCCGTACGCTATTTTCCTGACGGACTATATATCCAGAAACATAAATGATCATGCTTAACTTAGCGAACTCTGAGACTTGAACACCTATTGGACCAAATGCCAACCATCTCCTACTACCATTTACAATTTTCCCAATCCCAGGGATTAAAACTAATAACAAAAACAACAAGCAAATCAAAAGTAATGGCATGCTATATTTGTTCCATATAGAGCTATCAATACGTACGACAATAATCGCTAGCATTATCCCAACACCAAGATAACTAATTTGACGAATCAAAAAATGAAATGGTTGATGATAATGTTTAGTTGAGATCATAATCGAACTTGAGGCTACCATCATTAACCCAATTATAAGCAATCCAACTACCGCTGTAATTAACCATTTATCATAAATTGGGATAAACCTCTGACTGTTATTCTTAGATATTTTATTTATCACAAGTTCTCCACCGCTTCAGTAAATACTTCCCCACGATGATTAAAATCACGAAACATGTCTAGACTTGCACAAGCGGGTGATAATAGCACCATGTCGCCGTTTTTTGCAACATCTCTTGCAATATTTACTGCATCTTGGATTTTTTCTGATTGAATAACAGTAGTAATATCAGATAATGCTGTGGTTAATAGGTTTGCATCCTCACCAATAACGATTACAGATTTGACAAACTTAGATACCGAATCTCGTAGTTCGGTAAAATCAGCACCTTTTCCCTGTCCACCAGCAATCAAAACTATTTTACCCTTAATAGACTCACCTAAGCCGTTTAACGCAGCAATTGTTGCCCCGACATTAGTACCTTTAGAGTCATCTATCCAATCAACTCCATTTAAATTTCTAATGAATTCACAACGGTGCGGTAAACTACGAAATTCTTGCAATGAATTTCGAATAGCATTATATGAAATACCAGCCGCATGGGCTAAAGCACTAGCAGCTAACATATTTAGCCAATTATGCTTACCTTTTAGCCTAGCCGCAGAAATGGGCATAATATTTTCCATGCCATAGGCCAAGTGCAACTCTCCATTCAATTCTCTAAGCCCCCAATCACCTTCTTGTGGAGCATCCAAGCCATAACTAATTAACATATCTTTAGGGATATTTTGCATATCTAATGGCATAGTCAGCTTGTCTTCACGATTATAAACATAGCATGCTGTCTTAGTATATATCCTTTGTTTAGCTAATATATAGCTATTAAAATCACTATGTCTATCTAAATGATCCGGGGATATATTTAAAATTGTTGAGGCCAATGGTTGTAAAGAACTAGTTAACTCCAATTGAAAACTTGATAATTCTAAGACCCAAAGTCCATATTGTTGATCATCATCCAATAAATCCAAAACTGGAGTACCAATATTGCCAGCAACACCAACAGATATATCAAAGTTTTTCGCCATTTCACCAACTAAAGATGTAACCGTAGACTTACCATTTGTGCCTGTAATCGCAATCACTGGACTGCTAACTTCTTGAGCAAAACACTCTATATCCCCATAAATAGGAATTCCCAGAGATTTAATTTTTTGAATTATTGGTAAGTTACAATCGACTCCTGGACTAACAATGACTGTTAAAATTTTTTTATAAATATCACGTGGAAGGTCACCAAGATATATATCAATACCAGGAAAGTTTTGTTTGAATTCATCAATACCATGCACAGCATTACGCGTATCAAAAACAGCAAAGTCTATATTTCTACGCTGTAAATATCGAGCAATTGAATGTCCTGTTTTACCTAAGCCTATTACTAGATGCAACAATTCATCCATGCTCTTCTCCTAGCGTAATTTTAAAGTTGCTAGTCCGCATAATACAAAGATAACAGTAATAATCCAGAATCTAACTATTACCTTAGGTTCAGACCAACCTTTAAGTTCAAAATGATGATGTAAGGGAGCCATTTTAAACAATCTCTTGCCGCCTGTAGTTTTAAAATATAGAACTTGTAAAATAACAGAAATTGTTTCAATAACAAACAAACCACCCATAATTAAAAGCACTAACTCTTGACGAACTAAAATAGCAATAATACCTAAAGCAGCCCCTAATGATAAGGAACCAACATCCCCCATAAAAATATCAGCCGGATAACTGTTATACCAAAGAAAACCAAGTCCAGCACCAACCATCGCTGCACAAAAGATAGTAACCTCGCCAATATTTGCCACAAACGGTATTGATAAATAATGGGCGTAAATTATATTGCTAGCTGCGTAAGCAAATACACCAAGTGCCCCAGCAATCATAGTAATAGGCACTATTGCCAAGCCATCCAAACCGTCCGTTAAGTTCACGGCATTACTACTACCTACAATTACAAAATAAGCAAATACAGGGCAAAATACACCTAGATTTATAAATAGTGCTTTAAAGAAAGGGATGGTAACTTGTGGATATAAATTTAGTGTTTCGCTGTAATATAAAAAGCTAATCGCCAAAATAGCGATTATAGACTGCCAAAAA
Organism: Gammaproteobacteria bacterium; assembly: GCA_030427555.1. Lineage (GTDB taxonomy): Bacteria > Pseudomonadota > Gammaproteobacteria > Legionellales > Legionellaceae > 2-12-FULL-35-11. The sequence continues at coordinate 3,204 of JAUIBC010000057.1, forward strand.
ATCTTCCATCTTCCAGGCATACCCTTACTATTTTTTAAAACTAACTTGCGGTAATCATCAATAAAACCTATTGCACCATAAGCAAGAGTTGTTAATAATACAACCCATAAGGCAACCTGCTGCAGATCTCCCCATAATAAGCAACTAATTGTAATAGATACTAGAATTAGCACTCCACCCATAGTTGGTGTTCCTGCTTTAGATAAGTGGCTTTGCGGTCCGTCGTCTCTTACCATTTGTCCTATTTGTAGGTTTTTCAACCACTTTATGGTTATAGGGCCTAATAGTAATCCAACAATTAATGCAGTTATTGCTGCCAAAATTGATCTGAAAGTTAAATACTGAAATACACGAAATGCATGAAAATTAGCTTGTAATTGTTGTGTTATCCAATAAAGCATGATCTAAAACCTTATATATTTGTAAGAACCATTTTAAAATCTTAAAAATTGGAGATTTTAAACCTGTTCTAAGAGTTATCCTCTAACATTTTAACTATTTTTTCCATCTGTGCCGCGCGTGATCCTTTAACTAAAACTGTAGATTTATCGTCTAAATAAGGTAATAGGTCACTAATTAATAAATTTCCCTCAATATAATGCCGAGCGGGATCACCGAATGATTCTGCAACTATTTTACTGTGATTCCCTAAAGTTAGCACTAGATCAATTCCTTTATTTTTAGCAATTTTTCCAACTTCTCTATGATATTCCTCAGTATAATCACCAAGTTCAACCATATCACCCATGACTAATATTTTGAATCCTTGCCTTGCAGATAAAACATCAATTGCTGTTAAAGCGGAGCGTAAATTAGCATTATAACTGTCATCGATAACAACCGAACTATTTACTCCCTTTTTATAGGTCATTCTACCTGCAACGCCATTAAAATTTTCTAATCCATTTTTAATAACTTCTAAGGAAATGCCAACCGCAAGGCAACAACTCGCGGAAGCCAATGCATTACTAATATTGTGATTTCCTGGAACTGCTAGTTTTACTTTAATCTCTCCTTGCGAGGTAACTAAAGTAAAAGTTGCAGCTCCATTATTATCAAAAGAAATGTCTTTTGCATATATGTCAGCAACTTTAAGTCTTGAAAAACGTAACACTTTATTCAAATTAATAATATTATCCCAAAAATGAGAGTAATTATCATCTTCATTTACAACAGCAATGCCATTATCAGACAACCCCTGATAAATCTCTCCCTTAGCGCGAGCAACTCCCTCGATACTACCAAAACCTTCTATATGCGCTGGTGCTATATTATTAATTAATGCCACATCTGGCTTAACTATATCAACAACATAAGCTATTTCGCCAATATGGTTTGCACCTAACTCAAAAACAGCGTATTTATCTTCTTTTTTTAGTTTTAGAGCGCAAAGCGGCACACCAATATGGTTATTGAAGTTTCCTTGCGTTGCAAAAGATGGTTTTGGGAGAATGCTTGCGATCATTTCTTTTACTGTGGTCTTTCCATTACTGCCAGTTAAAGCTATAACCTTACATTGCATACTAGCTCGGTAATGTTTAGCAATCGTAGCTAAGGCCTGTAATGAATCTTCAACGATAATTTGCGGAATATGCACATCTGGAGACTTTTTTTCACATATTACTGCCGCGGCTCCTTGTAGTTCTGCCGATTTAATAAAAGTATGGCCATCAAAGTTTTCGCCGCGAATAGCAACGAATAACTCATTATGCTTTATGCTACGGCTATCTATACTTACGCCTGACAATTCAACATCTTTTTCAATGGAACATGCAAAAAAACCTGCTATTTTAGATAATTGCATAATGGCACCAAACGAGTATTAAGGTTCTAAGGATTCTTCTTCAACAGTATTAATATAACTATTATAACGTTCTAAGCTTGATGCAGAAAATATATTTTGCCGATCGTCTAATAAATTAGCATCTAAATCTTCGGCTAAAGATTTTGCAGTATCATGCATAAGAGTAAATCTTTCGGAATCAATATTGCTATAGCCAGACAAATACATATATACACATAAACCACGCACGCTATATGAACCCATAGTTTGGAGGTCAAAGGTACCTCTAGCAGTTGCTGCAGCAAGACTGAAAAGAACTGCTCCTTGCCCATTTGACTTTTGATACTTATGAAAAATATCACCTTCACCAAAACGTAATCCAGCAGATAGCAAAGACTGTAACAATTCGTATCCTGAAAACTCTTGTTGTTCTTTAGAGGATAAAAACATCATTAAAGTCTTACGATTATCGACCTGAAAATCTGTCGTTTCATTTCTTGCCTGAGTTTCTAAGCTTTCTTGATTATCTTCTTTTTTAACAGGGCTTCGTTTCAATGGACTTAATTGAATATCTATATCTTCTTCTATAGCGCTATCTTCCAATTTTCGCACAGCAATAATATCATCAACATCGTTAAAGTTAATATCATTCATATGCTCGGAACTTTTAGTCTCTTTTTTGCGCAATAACAACAGGCGTGCGATTGCTAAAACAACGCCAAATAACAAAACTATATTTAAGACTAAACTCCAGTTAGCTTTCATTATTCCTTTCCTCCTAAAAAAAAGAAATCTCAACCAGGCTCGCACAACTGAACTTCATCAAATTTAACTGTACCAAAACTCAAGGCAAATTGGCAATTATAATTTGTGGTTTTTGTAAGTCCTGTCCTACAAAACAATCAAAGTAAAATATTTTATACCCAATATACCTATTTTTCGTAATCCCTAACGCAGTGAGGGACCTCCTTATTGATAATCTGGGAGGTCCCTCACTGCGTTAGGGATTACGGTTGTTTTTCAGATTACAACCATAATTTTAAAATAGAGTCTTACAAAATAACTGGTTTAAGTACGTAACTTTTAATCTGCCGTGAAAATTGACTCAAAGTTTCCAAACCAGATTCTTCCGCTTGCTTACACCAAGCTTGCAATGATTCTACTAATTCCTTTTGAGAAGTAGCTGTTTTTAACCAAATATTTTGCAATGATTGGCGATAATTGTAAACTAATCGTAGATGTTCATAACGATCTAGTAGATCTTGTAACTTACCAGATGCTTTTGGAGATAATAAGTCTTTTTCGCGACGCAATAAAACTTTAGCTCGTGACAAAAGCTTCTTATCTTGTTCTGTTTCTACATCATTTTTCTTTACTTGCTTAAGCATTGGTAATAAAACTGTTGAGTAATAACTTGACATTATTTGAAAACGATTACCAACAACCGCTTTTACAGTCTCTAAGTCAACATTAATCTTATTACTTTCTTGTACAAGCTTAGGTGGTAATTTTTTAACTTTAGCTAAGCCTAAGAATGATAATATGCGAATGTACAACCAACCTATATCAAACTCCCACCACTTTACTGAAAATTTTGCAGAAGATGCAAATGTATGATGATTATTATGTAATTCTTCACCACCTATCCAAAACGCCCATGGAAATAAATTGGTAGAAGTATCATGACATTCAAAATTACGATATCCCCAATAATGTCCAACGCCATTTACAATACCAGCAGCCCAAAATGGAATCCAAATCATTTGAATTGCCCAAATAGAAACTCCAGGTATACCAAAAAGTATTAAATCAGCAAGCAAAGCAACAAATATACCTTTAGATGAGAATTTTGAATAAACTTTATTTTCCAACCAATCATCTGGAGTACCATGTGAATACTTAGCAATCATTTCTTTATCTTTACGTGCCTCACGATAAAGCTCAGCTCCTTGCCATAATACCTTTTTAATACCAAATACTTTAGGGCTATGCGGATCCCCTTCAACATCAGACATGGCGTGATGCTTACGGTGTATGGAAACCCATTCACGTGTTACCATGCCAGTTGTTATCCATAACCAAAAACGAAAGAAATGACTTATTATTGGATGCAAATCTAATGCTCTATGCGTTTGATGTCTATGTAAATATATGGTTACAGCAGCTATAGTAATCTGCGCTAAAATTATCGTCGCTATGACGTAACCCCAAAAAGAAAGATTCAAAACACCAAATATCATATTTTAAGCTCCGTTTTTAAACATATTGAGAACCATCAATATATCTTAGTTAAACTAAAAACAGATAATATAATATCATAAACTAGAGATTTTTTCTGTATATTTTGAAATTATTTTCTTACAAAGATTATTTATTTAACTTTGGAGGCTTTTTATTATCATCTTGATGTGTGAAGTCGTTTATAATTTTGCCAGTAGATTTGCTAAACATATTTAATAAAGTAACACTATAGCTGACCACTTGACTTAAATGTTCAGCGGTTACATCAACAGCTTTTTGTTGTTTATCTGTAACAAAATCAGATAAGCTTAATCGCAGACCATTTTCTCCAGGAAGACGTGAATCATTCATAATCGTCATAAACAATGTTAAACCTAGACTTTTAGAGCCATCAAATATTTTTCCAAAATCTTGTAAATCTGTAAAAAGCGCATGTTTTTTTACATTTTCAATAGCAATCTTAATATTTTCTAACGTATATAAGTCCTGATTACATGGTAATTTAAGTACTTGAAAGCATAAATCCAAGTCTTGTAATTTTTTATTATCTAATTGTAAAACTTGTTTAATCTCTTCGGTGAAATTCTGATTTTCATTAAATGATAATACTTGTTCAACAATTTTGGCTGCTAATATGTAATCTGGCCTAGATAATAAATTTTCTAGTAAATTTGAATGCGAAACTGGAATTTTTTCAACTACTCTAATCAATTTATTTATACTATCATCATCTGCAGAATCAATAGAGCTTGCAGTTTCTGACGTAGTCATAGAGCTATCACTATGAGTACTTACCTCCAAATATTGTGGTTTCTTTGACTCATATATGTTTCTGAATAGACCAAAATCTATATTTTTAGAATTACGTTCTGCGTGCGGTAAATTATAAAGTATAATTGGAATTCTCTGCTGCAATATATCTGAGTTACTGTGTTTTGAACATATAGAATATAATCTAACCGCGTAATGTAGATCTGATAAGTTTATTTTATCTATGTTATCAACCATAAATTGCTCAAATTCACGTACTAAATTTTTATCTATTTTTATATTTAACAAGCTAGATGGACTGTCTAAAAAATATGATGAACTAAAAATTTTACCTAGCATAAATAAATAAAAATCTGAGCCCATAAGGACTTGCTCACTCGCGGTATTTTCATCATTTAACAGCGTTGTTAAAACTTGAATATGACTCTTCTTGAGGTTTTTTATATTATTAATTATTAGTTCTACATCATTATTTAACCAGTGACTATGCTCTAAGAAATCCATAATAATTGATTTTGATAACCCTGTTTTTAATAAAGCTAGCAATATTTCACTTAAATACACACCTGCTTTAGGGGTGTCTAAATTAAGCACCAATAACTCAAGCAATTTATTCTCAGCACTTACATGAATTTCTTTGTCGTAAATATTAGCAAATGAACCAAGCCCTGTTATTTGTTTATGTACGTTACATAAAGCTTTTAAACTTCCAGATTCTAGCTTATGTAAATTAAGTAAAATCTTTTGAGTGATATTTTTAGTATCAAATCCTGCTGTAACAAGATCATTTAATCTATTATCTATAGTTTTTAAATCTTTTCTTTCCATGCTTAACAATACATCTTTAACTCCATCAAATTCACGTGGAGTAAGTTTCTTTGCATCTTCTAAAATTTTCAAAACTAACGGCATGTTTTTCCATGAAAAGTCTAAACCTCTAGTATGATTTAATAAAGCATCTCTTGTAGTTCCGAATTTTGTAAAGTAATCTTTACATTCAATAAAAGCATTAAATTCATCTGCAGTTAGATCTTGTAATAAATATTTTTTATACCGCCCCTCAAGAAAATCTAGCAAATTATTTTCACTAGATATCAAAACCCTATTATACAAATCCGTTAAATTATTCACTCTAACTATATAAGCTGAATTTCGAGCAAAATATGCACTAGTATAAGGATTCTTAATAAATGCTATAATTGCCAATGGGTGCTGAATAAACTTATCTATGTACTGTGGATAATCATTATAAAATTTATGCGTAAAAATAATGTTTTCCTTACTCATAGGAAATAAATTTAAAATCTTAGTAAAAAATTTTATTTCATTTTTATCAGGGTTAAGCAAATATATTGCTTTAAGAATCTCCGGGCTATCTAAACTTGCTGACTCATAGTTAAAAAGTTTAATTGTGCTATCGTATATTAACTTAGTAAAATCAAGCCCAAATAACTTATTAATAAATTCCTCATGATTTTCAATTCTATCTTGGCTACATAAATAAGAAATAACTTGCATATCATTTGGCAGTTTTTTTTGTATTTTATTTATTAACAACTCTAACTTATATAACTGATCAACCGACAGATTTAACAAGTTATTAAATGCTTTTTTATCTAATGTACTTCCATATTTATTACAATAATCTCTTAAGATAATTTGTTTATCTAATTGTTGAGATTTTATTTTACTAACAAAAGTTTTCTGTTCAGAAGCAGATAATTTATTTAGTAAAACCAAGAAATTAGTAATTTCCTCATCTTTTAATTTAACCGTAGATTTATTCTCGGCGGGCTTAAAATCATATAAAATAACTTCTTCTATTAAAGAAGGTTCTTCTTTTTCAGCATCTGTTGTCCGAGCTATTTCGCTAGGAGCATCTTTAATATGCTCAGTACTTTTAATGAAATTAATATTTTTATCTAACGATAATATATGATTTACTATCTCGTATGCTAAATTTTTTGATGCCGGACTTTCATTTATCTGCTTAATAA